>JARJMV020000078.1 GCA_029335935.2 bacterium | reverse complement strand
GACTGCTGATAATCTAAGACTGTGTGTATCTCATCGTCTATGATAATGTTCAACCCGCTGCGAAAATCGCTCGTGTCGACCATACTTGCCTCCTGAACCGATGGAATTCTACCCAATTGGCATATTCTGGCAAAAACGCCTATCGGTTTAGAGAACATTCTTCGCGGCGCGTCGCCGTAATGTTTATGATGAGGAAGCAGAATGGTTTTACGCTGATTGAGTTGCTGGTCGTTATCGCGATTATCGCCATCTTGGCGGCGATTCTGTTCCCTGTGTTCGCGCAGGCGCGCGAAAGCGCACGCAAGACCGCCTGTGTCAGTAACTTTAATCAGGGTGTCAAGGCAGTACTGATGTATATTCAGGACTACGACGAGACGATGCCGCCCCTGATGACCTCGCCTGCTTCGTTCTTCGTGACCTATGACCCCAATCAGGGCGACCGTGTGTGGCCCCAACTGGTGCAGTCGTATGTGAAAAACTGGCAGGTGTTCCGCTGCCCTTCCGACCCGCAGGCAACCGACAGCGTGCTGATTGAGGACTGGTGCCGCGTGGGCAACGATGTCTCCTACTGCTACGGCATCAAGACGAATCTGGGCTATAATCACCTTTATCTTAGCCCAATGGACGATTATGCCAAGAGTCGCGGCATTTCGCTGGCGGGCGTGCCTCGTCCTGCTGGTACGGTGATGCTGGTGGATAGCGTTTGGGACGCCAGCAGCGCAGGTGAGGGCATCGGCGGCGGCAACTGGTTCGTGGAAGCTCCCAGCTATGTCGGGTCTAACACGATCTACTGGTTCGGTGGCTGGGCTATTAATGAACAGCCGGGCAGCGAAGACTATTGGCGCAAGTACGGCGGTACATGGCCCTGGCACAATCGGCAGCGATTGGTGCAGAGCGGTTCGCAGTTCCCACATCACAGCGGCATCGCCACGGTGGCGTGGGTAGACGGACATGTCAAGGCAGTGCGCCACCCGTATGACCTGCTCAAGGGCGTCAATCCTGCTACCTACGCAATCACCGACCCGAACGAGTATGTCTGGGGCGGTCAGCCGTGAGGTAAGACACGATGAATAAAACCTTGATCTATGTGTTGATTGCTGCGGTTCTGCTCTTGGTGGGCGTGTTGGCTTGGCAATCGCTGAGCGGGCCGCGCGCCGACTTCATAGAGATCGATCCGAGCGGTCCGCGTCCATCGGAGCCACCGCCGGGCACGGTATCGGGGCCTGGAGGTGGTTATGGCGCGCCTCAGGCGCCCGTTGCACCAGCAGGCGGTCTGCCCGCGCCCCCAGGTAAAGGTGGACGCTGAACACGCTTCAATTCCGTCCTTCCGTCTCCCCCCAAAGCCTGACGGCTTTGGGGGGTCTCCGATAGATGCAGGCAAGCGTCTTATGGGAACAGCTGCCGCAGCCACAATTGGTCGGTGTGGTTTAGCCCAATAAACTCCGCGCCGATGTACCACGACCCGTTGGGCTGCGCACGAAGATTGCGCACCCGCCCGCGCACCTGCAGCTCCATCTCGCGTCCCAGCAGAGGCAACATCGCCGTGAACTCTTTGCCCTTATCGAGGGGATACGGCGATTGAACCCCCATCCCCGATACGCTCATATTCAGCGCACGCGCGAACATGACCGAGCCGTCCACCATGATCTCGACGGGCATGCTAACAGGGTATCGCTTGGTTTTGCGTCGCTCTTCCACCTGCGCATTCGCAACAGGCGTGAGGGACACCGTTTCGGGGTCGATCGGGCTCACAAAGACCGTGAACTTGCGTGGGACGCCGCCCACCAGCAGGGTCGCCTGCGCCAGCGTGTTCGGAAGAAAAACATCTGCGCCTTGAGCAACGCGCACTTTCAAGCGATTCGTTTGCATATCAGATTTGATGAGCACGCCTTCAATCGTGCGCCGATTCGTAGGCACTTGGATAGTCACCTGCATCGCCATAGATGCCTCCGACGGGTTTATTCCATAGCGCTTCGGGAATTTGCGCTTTGATTGGGGGGGCATGAGTTCGAGAGCAGGATTCTGTTCGGGCGTTGTGAATCTATGTAGCACTGGAGGGCGTTCTTATGCTGAAATTCGCATCGACCGATCAGTTGCTGGATATCTGTTATGAGCGCGAGGCTTCTGACATACACATCGTGCCGCATGAGCCTGCCACACTGCGTTTACACGGGCGACTGGTGCGTCTGGAGGAGTACGGCGAGCTCAGTCCTGCCGACACCGAGCGGCTGTTTCGAGAGGTGGCGCCGCCCCGCGCGATTCACGAGCTCGAGCGCGTGCGCACCGCCGACTTCGGCTACACCCACTCGAAAGCGCGGTTCCGTGTCGCCGCCTACTACGAGAAAGGCGCGATTGCCATCAACTTTCGTCTCATCCCCTTCCGCCTGCGCAGCTTCGAGGAGATAGGGCTACCCGACACGGTCAAACGCCTGCTGCACCTGCCGCGCGGGCTGGTGCTGGTCACGGGGCCCACAGGCTCTGGCAAGACCACCACGCTGGCGACGATGATCGACTACATCAACGCCACGCGCGAAACGCACATTATCACCATCGAGGACCCGATCGAGTATTTCCACGAAGCGAAGAAGTCGGTGGTGAGTCAGCGCGAGGTGGGCGTCGATGTGCCCAGCTTCGACGAGGGCGTGGTACGCGCGATGCGTATGGACCCCGATGTGATTCTGGTAGGTGAGATGCGCGACCTCAAGACCATTCAAGCAGCCATCACCGCCGCCGAGACGGGGCACCTTGTGTTCGCCACCGTCCACACCACAGGCGCGGCGCGCACCGTGGAGCGCATCGTGGATGTGTTCCCCCACGAACAGCAGGAGCAAATCCGCGTGCAGCTTAGCACGAACCTCGTGGCGATTATCTCGCAACTGTTGTTGCCCCGCGCCGACCGCCCTGGACGAGTCGCCGCCTTCGAAATCATGTATGTCACGCCCGCGATTGGGCACATGATACGCGAGCGCAAAATCCACAGCATCGAATCGGCGATTCAGACGGGTCAGCAGCTGGGTATGATTTCGCTGGACAACCACCTGCTGTTTTTGTATCAGCATAAACTCATCACGCGCGAGGACATGTATCGCGTGGCGCAAAACCCTGAAGAGATTGCCGCGCGATTGGGCGAGCAGCTGCCTGAGACGGCGATGGCGCGTCAGGCAATCTAAGCGATGCGGTTCCGCAATCAGGTGGTTTGGATTACAGGCGCGTCGTCGGGTATCGGCGAGGCGTTGGCGTATGCCTTCGCGCGTGAGGGCGCCCACCTCATTCTGACCGCCCGACGACGCGAGCGGCTCGAAGCGGTGCAGCACGCCTGCACAGGCGCGGGCAAGAGGCTCCTGCTGCCCTTCGATGTCACCGACTTAGAGTACCACCCCACCGCCGTCGGCGCAGCGATTGAACATTTCGGGCAGGTCGATATCCTCGTCAACAACGCGGGCGTCTCCCAACGCTCGCTGGTGTTGGAGACCGACCTGAGCGTGGATCGGCGCATTATGGAGGTGAACTACTTCAGCGTCATCGCGCTCACCAAGACGGTCTTACCCTATATGATAGAGCGCGGGGGTGGGCAGATTGCGGTGGTGAGTAGCCTATTGGGCAAGTTCAGCACGCCGCGCCAGTCCGCCTACTGCGCCTCCAAGCACGCTCTGCACGGCTACTTCGACTCGCTGCGCTCGGAGGTCTATGCACACGGCATTCGGATTACGCTGATTTGCCCCGGCTTCGTGCGCACGGAGGTCTCGATGCACGCCCTGCGCGGCGATGGGCAAGAGCATGGACAACTCGATGAACGCATCGCGAAGGGGATGCCCGCCGAAGTGTGCGCCCGACACATCGTGAACGCGCTCCATAAACGCAAAGAAGAGGTCTATATCGCGCGCTCCGAGAAGATAGCACTCTACCTGAAGCGGTTCGCGCCCGGGTGGCTCTCCGCGCTCATGCGCAGGGTGAACTTGCGTTGAACGGTGGGAACTTTTGATGGGGAAATAGGGTATAATAGGCGGTGAGATGGGGGCGTCAGGGTTCGACGGGACACGCTTGACGCTCAGTTGCGAGTCGAGGCGCCGCTGGCCTCGTAAAAAAGCGGCACACAAGAAGTGCGAACACTAACTATGCTCTCGCTGCCTAATTAGCAGCGCGCCGCTCGCCTTGCGGTCGATCCGAGGCGAGCCGAGCGTGGGCTAGATCGACTGACTCTCGAAGCTGCGCTTCGGGCTGAGAGAGGACAACCTACGAAGCTGGCGTGGGCACGCCCTGCCTTTCGGGACAGTCCACGCGAGATCCAAAGAAAGGCTACGCTCGTAGACGCTGAGTGTGCAACGGTCTCGGAAGGGGGTTCAATTCCCCCCGCCTCCACCAATCTCCGATTGCCTCCCCTGAACTTGCCCGCCCGTACATAGCCACGATGGTATAATTACTCCGATTTGCGCCCGTAGCTCAATGGACAGAGCAGCGGCCTTCTAAGCCGTTGGTTGTGGGTTCGAGTCCCGCCGGGCGCGCCAGGGATTTTCTCAGCGCGTGAACTTTTGCAGGGCTTGTAGCCGTTGCGTGAGGCTGGGATGCACTGCGTCGCTGGAGTGGTCGGGTTCGCGTTGGTGGAGCGTTGCGATGACGCGCAGCGCGCCCTGCAGGGCTTCCACCCCGTACTGGCTAACGGCGAAGGCGTCCGCTTCACGCTCGTGGCGTCGACGCAGGCGCTGCATCGGCAGCATTAGCGCGAACGCGATTAGCCCTAACCACACCAGAAGCCCCCACGGCGGGAGCTGATGAGCGAAGGGGGCGACGACGACTGCCCCGCCCACGCCTCCTGCAAGCGTCAGTAGCCAGAGCCGCACAAGCCGCTTGCGCTGGGCTAAATGCGCCACCTCGTGGGCAATCACGGCCAGTATCTGCTGCTCTGTCAGGCTGGCGAGTAGGTAGTCGGTCAGCGCGATTCTGCCTCCACTGAGCGCGAAGGCGTCGGCGCGACGCAGGCGCGTTCCGTCTAACACGACAATCTCACGCACCGTGACGCCCAGCTCACGCCCCAATCGTTGCGCCTCTTCTAAGAAATGTGCGCGCACGGGCAGACAACGGGCAGGGAACGGCGTTGCGCGTCGGGAGATGCTTAGCCCGCTGAGCAGCGCGCCCAGTCCCATCGCACTGACCGTCAGCGCGCCCCATGCGCCTGCAGCACGAGACTCACCGCTCCACAAGTAATCCAATGTGAGTGCGCCCAGCCCGAAGGCGGCTATCGGCGCAAGCGCGTCCCACACCATTCCCAAGCGCGCGATGAGATATTCACGCGCTGTGGCGGGGAGTTCGCGCTCCGTGCGCTCGATGGGGTAGAGCCAGTAGAAAATCAGCCCGAACTCTATCAGCGTCAGCCCGACGCCGAGTAGCAGCGCCAGCGATGCCAGTGGTGCGCCCAGCGGATACCACCACGCCCCAACAGCGACCTTCATGAGTAGCGAGAGCCATAGCAGGCGTCGGAGCCGGCGCGTACGGCGTCCTATCGGCGCGGACGCGCGGACCTCTATCCGCCCGAACGCCACGACGACGACGCTGATACAGACCCAGGCAAACCCCAGCACTGATAGGGGATTATCGGCAGGCGGAGACGAATTTTGGTGGGCCCGGCAGGATTCGAACCTGCGACCAAGCGGTTATGAGCCGCCTGCTCTGCCGCTGAGCTACAGGCCCCTGCACATTTATTATACCGCATCAATCCATCGATTCTTCGCCGCGTGCGCGTTCCCACGCGCGTAAGCTTTCCAAGATGTTCTCTTGGCGCAGGGCACGGCGCACGGCGCGCATCTCGTCCGCCGTGATGGGGCCGAGCTGCTGCGTGGTCATCCACTCGTGCAGGCTGCGTTCGTCGTTTTCCAAATAATGCAGCATCAGCTCATCCCATGCGGCTTGGGAGAGCATTCGTTCACCCCGACGCCCACAGTGCGCACACTCGAAATGGACCTCCACCCGGTTTGCGCCCATAGTGTGCGCGTGATAGGCGATGTAGATGAGGTCGTCTAAAGTGATGGGCGCGTCGCAGTGGCGGCACTTGAGTTTCACGGCGCACTGCCCCCCCAGTTGCGTGGCATAAAGAGTTGCGTAAACTTATAGAGCGCGTAGCGGTCGGTCATGCCTGCGATGTAGTCGCACACGGCTTGCGCCCGCGCCTCGATGCTTGAATCGGTTGGGCGGAACTTCTCGGACATCTCCTGCGGATTGTCCAAGTAATACTCGAACATCTGCTGGATGATGCGCGTCATCTTCTCGCGTTCGCGCTGCACTTTCGGGTGATGGTACAGGTTCTCGAACATGAACTCCTTCATTTGGTTCATCGCCTGCAGCATTGGCGTGCTCATCTGCACGATGGGGTGGCCGTCGCTCTGTTCGACCACATCCATCACCATGCGTGCGATGCGTCCGCTGTGGGTCTCGCCGAGAAACTCGATGAGGTCGCGCGGCAGGTCGTTGGGCGTGAGCAGTCCGGAGCGGAAGCCGTCGTCGAGGTCGTGGTTGAGGTAAGCGATACGGTCGGCGATACGCACCACGGCGGCTTCGAGATGCACAGTTTTTTGGGTTTCGCTGGAGGTGAGGTCGGCGCGCCCTTTCGAGTGTCCCACGATGCCCTCGCGCACCTCGTAGGTCAGGTTTAGGCCGCGTCCATCCTTCTCGATGCAGTCGACCACGCGCAGGCTCTGTTCGTAGTGGCGGAATCGGGTGTTCGGGAGGTATCGCTGCAGGATTTCGTCCAATGCCTCCTCGCCTGTGTGTCCGAACGGGGGATGTCCCAGGTCGTGTGCGAGCGCGATTGCCTCTGTGAGGTCTTCGTTCAGGCGCAGGGCGCGGCTCATGGTGCGGGCAATCTGCGCCACCTCAAGCGTGTGGGTCAGGCGCGTGCGATAGTGGTCTTCGTTGGGGTCGAGGAACACCTGCGTTTTATGTTTGAGCCGTCGGAACGCTTTACTATGCACCACGCGGTCGCGGTCGCGCTGGAAGGCGGTTCGCACGGGGTCGGGCGGCTCTGGCGTCGGTCGCCCGCGCGATTCCGCACTCTTGACGGCATAAGGCGCGAGGTTTTGATACTCCAGCTGTTCTAATCGTTCGCGGACGGTCATGGCTTAGTATTCGATGAGCGAGCAGACATCGTAGCCGCGCAGGTGTTTGCGTCCATCGAGGAAGGTGAGTTCCACGAGGAAGGTGAAGCCTGCCACTGTGCCGCCGAGCCGTTCTATGAGTCGCGCCGCGGCGCTTGCTGTGCCGCCCGTCGCCAGCAGGTCGTCCACGACCACCACGCGCTGTCCGGGCTCCACCGCGTCGGTGTGCATCTCCACCGTGTTCGTGCCGTATTCCAGTGCGTACTCCTCGCTGATTTTCTCGCCGGGCAGCTTGCCCAACTTGCGTACAGGCACGAAGCCCAGCCCCAAGTTAATCGCTATCGGTAGCCCGAACACGAACCCACGCGACTCGATGCCCGCCACTATGTCGGGCTTGAGCTGACGCGCATGCTCGGTCATCAGGTCGACCACCTCTTTGAGCGCCTGCGGATGCTTCAGCACGGGGGTAATATCTTTGAAGATAATCCCCGGCTCTGGGAAGTTCGGGATATCGCGCACCAGCTGCGCGGCTAAAAGTTCCGCCATCGTCGCCTCCTGTGATTGCGCGTGAAGTATACCACAATCTGTCAGCAGCGCGCAACACTCCGCGCTCTCTACGCAGGGTAAAATCTATCTATGCGGGCGTGCATGAAAGAGAGAGGGTTGGCTCCGCGCGACGGTTGTCGCCTTTCTGGGGGGCGCCGGTCGGGTTGGGGCGCGTGCGCCTGTGCGTATGGGGGCTGACACCTCGTGACGCTTGAGATTGCACTCACTTTGGGCTTGCTCGTGGCGGCGATTGCGCTGTTTGTGAGCAACCGTTTCCCGCCTGAGATTGTCGCGTTGATATTGCTGACGACCCTCCTGATAAGCGGTCTGGTTTCTGTGGAGCGCGGGCTGCGCGGGTTTAGCAACAACGCGGTAATCACCATCGCCTCGATGTTCGTGTTGAGCGAGGGTCTGCAGCGCACGGGGTTCATCGGTTGGATTGCGCGTGGCTTGGAGCAGTTGGCGCGTCGGTCGGCATGGCTGGCGATTGGCGCGTTACTAATCCTCACGGCGTTTCTCTCAGCGTTCGTAAACAACACGGCGGTCGTTGCGCTGTTTATTCCGCTTGCGCTCGTCGTTGCCGAGACGGCGCGCCTCAGCCCGTCACGCCTGCTGCTGCCTCTCTCGTACGCCTCGATGCTGGGGGGGGTATGCACCCTGATTGGCACCTCCACGAACCTAATTGTAAACGGCGTGGCGCAAGAACGCGGGATTGCTCCGATGGGCATGTTCGAGTTCACCCCGCTGGGGTTGGTTTTCGCGAGTATCGGGCTGGTGTATCTGTTTCTGATAGGTATGCGCCTGCTGCCCGAACGACGCCCCGCCGCGAGCCTGACCGACGCCTATCCGCTTAGCGCGTACATCACCGAAGTTCGACTCACCGAGAAGTCCAAAGCCGTCGGGCGTCGGCTTATGGACGCCGATATCGTGAAAGAGTTGGGGATCGAGGTGTTGGATATTTGGCGCAACGGGGTGCGTCTGCTGCCGCTGCCCGACCGCACCCTGCACGAGGACGATATTCTACGCGTGCGGTGTAACCTGCAACG
>JARJMV020000070.1 GCA_029335935.2 bacterium | reverse complement strand
GGGCAACGAGAAGTTTCCAGGCGAACCACTCGCAGACAAGTTCAACCGAGTGCGCATCGAGATTGCCTCGCACAACGAGAAGTTCATCGTGGAGCCGCGCTTCTATCAAGACCAGCGGCGTGAGACGGGCAACAGTGTGGTGTGGCCTGCGATCATCCGCTGGTGGGACCATGATTTGTATGTCTCGTTCTTCGCGCCGCCGCAAGTGGACGCCAGCCCGCTCACTTTGACGCTCCACGAGCGAGAGAAAGGCACAGTGGAGGGCTACACTATCGAGTTTCTGGGCTTTCAAACGGGCGGCGCGATGGGCAGCGAAGGCTTCCGCGCGATTGCCAAAGCCCGTGTGAGCCACCCCGATTGGAAAGCACCTGTGGAGGTGGAGCCGTTCCGCGTCGTCACAGGCGGGGGCGTCGTGCCGATTCCTGTGCCGCTGCCCGACGGCGCACAGATTCTGGTGGGACAGATGGATGTAAACCAACGGCTGGTGCAGTTCCAGCTGGTGATGGTACCCGGCAAGCCCGAGACCGCGCCGCGCTGGGTCATCCCGCTGGAGGTCTATTATAAGCCGTTCACGATACTGGTGTGGCTGGGACCGCCACTAACGCTGCTGGGTGGGCTGCTGGCGACGCTGCGCCGCGCACGCGACGCACGCTACGGTGTGGCTCGGGCGTCGCTGGAGCCGTTCCCTGCGCCCAAGCCGCGCACGATTAGACCGCGCGGACGCCGCCCACGCCTCAAAGAGACCGTCACCGCACACTCCGAGCAAACGCAATTTTAGGGAGTTGATAGGAATCGCGACGCCTGCCCCGAATCCTGCGCGTAGGTGAGCCTATGCGAAGGATAGCAATCTGGTGGCTACTGAGTGGATTAACTGCGACGACTGTGTGGGCGGATGTGTCGTTTGGCGGTTCGCCGAGCGCAGGAATGGGCGGCGCAGGATTGGCAGTGCTTCGGCGCCCCTCTGCGCAGGTGTTCCAGAACCCTGCAATAGCGGCGTATATCGCGCGTCCGCGTGCCTCAGGGACTGTAGACTTCAACTCGCGTGGCGCGTCGGTGCGCAACCTGCTGGACGACCTGAAGGTGAGGCAGGGGAGTGCGGCCGACATCAACACCGCAGCTGGGCTGCTGCGCAACTATGCACGCCAAGACACACAGCTGCAGGCGCTGGGCGACTTGGGCGTGATTGCAAACGGCGTGGTGGTCTCGGTCGGCGGCATCGTGGACGCGCGGCTGCTGCCTAACGACGCCCTGCGCAACTGGGCGCGCACAGACGGCAATCCACTCAACCTGCCCGCGAACGCCCGCGCCGACCTGATAGCCGTGAGCGTGATTAGCCTGCCCGATATCGCCGCCGCGCTCCGATTACCAAGTGAGCAGGGCGACCTGGCAGTGGGCGTGCGCCTGCGCAACCTGAAATTCTACTACACCCACTATACCGCCAATCAGGCGCAGTTGCAAGCAGGCGGCGCCGCCACGCGCGCCCCCGAACTGCAAGGACGCGACTACCTCGAACGCAGCACCGTCGGCGTCGACTTAGGATTGCTGTGGCGACCCACGGGCGACCAAACCTATACCCTCGCGCTGGTCGTGGAAAACTTTATCGAGCCGAACATCCGTTTCCAAGCGACCGACCGCAACGGGCAGGTATTTAACTTCAAGCCGCTCAAGCGCACCTACAACGCGGGCGTCGCGGTCGAGCTGGAGACTGGCTCGCTGATAGCTGTTGACTTCGTCGATGTGGGCAATAATGCAGGCAGAGGCGAGATACGGCTGGGCTACGAGCAGCGGCTCACGCGCGGGCTGGCGCTGCGCACGGGCTACGCCTCCCGAACAGGCTGGACAGCAGGATTGGGCGTCGGCGGGTTCAATATCGCCTACTCCGATCAGTTGCCTATCGTCGTCTCGCGCACGCTGAACTTCTAACGCGGCGCGCCCCTGCTGTGGAGTTTCTCTGTGGCGTGGGTATCACGCCGCGCCACTCCATCGCGTGCAACGGGTAGGACAAAGCCGCAGCAAGGCGAATCCTCGGTTAGAGATGCCGTTTATTGCACGCAATCCGTACACGGAAGAGGTGATACGCACGTTTCGCTCGCACGACCGCGAAGCCATCGAGGGGCGCTTGGCGACGGCGCGGTCGGCGTTCCTGCGCTGGCGTGAAACGACCTTCGCCGAGCGCGGGCGCGCCCTGCGCACCGTCGCGCAAACTCTGCGCGACGACCTCGAAAACTACGCACGCCTCATCACTCAAGAGATGGGTAAGCCCATCAAGCAGGCGCGCGCAGAAATAGAGAAGTGCGCCCGCGCGTTAGACTACTTCGCGGAACACGCCGAGAACATGCTCAGCCCTATTGAGGTGGAAACCGACGCGCAGAAGAGCTATGTCGCATTCCAGCCGCTGGGTGTGCTGCTGGCGATTATGCCGTGGAACTTCCCCTTCTGGCAAGTGGTGCGCTTCGCGGCGCCCGCTATCGCTGCTGGCAATGTGGTAGCGCTCAAGCCCGCGCCGAACACCCCGATGTGCGCCCTTGCTCTGTGTGAAGCCTTCGAAAGCATCGACTTCGATTTCCCCGTACTCTACACCCTACTGGCGGAGGTGGAAGACATCCCCGACATCATTCGCCATCCCGTCGTTGCAGGCGTCACCTTCACAGGCAGTACTCGCGCCGGACGCGAAGTCGCCAAACTGGCAAGCGAATCGCTCAAAAAGTGCGTGCTGGAACTCGGCGGCAGCGACCCTGCGATGATCCTGCCCGACGCGAATCTCGACCACGCCATCCCCCAGTGCGTGCAAGGACGCTACCAAAACGCCGGGCAAAGCTGCATCGCCCTCAAACGCTTCATCGTGGACGACCTCCTCTACTCTGAGTTTCTGGAGCGGTTCGTGGAGCAGAGCCGAATCCTGCTGATGGGCGATCCGATGGACGAGGAGGTGGACATCGGTCCGTTAGCCCGCGCCGATTTGCGCGAGAACCTCCACCGACAGGTGCAGCAAAGCCTCGAACAAGGCGCAGTGGCGCATCTGGGCGGCAAAATCCCCGACGGCAAAGGCTACTTCTATCCACCGACTGTGCTGACCAACATCGCGCCCGATATGCCCGTGTGGAAGGAGGAGACTTTCGGACCCGTCGCGCCGATTTTTCCTGTGAGCAGCCGTTACGAGGCAGTGCAAGTCGCCAACGCCACCGACTACGGACTCGGCGCGACTGTGTTCACGGAGAACCTGCGCTTAGGCGAGGAGTTGGCGCGGATGCGCCTGGAAGCAGGCAACTGCTTTGTCAACCAGTTCGTGTTCTCCGACCCGCGCTTGCCTTTCGGCGGCGTCAAACACAGCGGCTTCGGCAGAGAGCTGGGGCTGTTCGGAATCCGCGAGTTCGTGAACATCAAGACCGTGTATGTCGGTTAGTCCCTACTCTTCTGAGCTATCGAACAAGTTCTGAGATGAAGACTTCAAGATTCCTGCCTCACGACATTTCTGCAGCACATAATTTCTGTCTTTACATCGCTGTAGCATGTCGTGATTTTCCTTTAGAAACTCAACTCTACTCACAGATATGCTGGACCGAGACAACGCCTCAATGAGGCAAGTAGGGACAAAGTAGAGGACAAAGTTTCCGTTTTGCTCTTCCAGCCCGATCACAACATCGGATGTCTGAGTGTTTTGAAGATACTCTGTGACGCCTCGTATAGTGATTCGGTCTCTCCCGCCTCGTTGACCGCCTCGGAAGCTGATTTTTCCTCTGCTGACAGTTTTGACCTGCGCGCGGATGATTTCCTCGCCCCCATCATCGCGCGGTAATGCGATAATAATGTCATACTTGGAAAGCGGTAAGTCCACAAGCGACACATTCTGATAGCGTTTCATCAGAAGTCCTACCACGATGTGTTCGTTAGCGAACCCCTCAACAGCAGCGCGTCTGCCTGCCTCGATGCGCTCCTGCTCAGTCATCTGGCTCCGAGAAGAGGGTTTTCGGGGCATTGCTTATCTGTGCAGGACGACCATATGCTCGGTAGGCATGCGCGCGTCTTCTATGCCTGTGGCAGGATTGGTGCGTGCGCGGAACATGACGCGCGCTTCAATCGTGTCTATGAGAGTCGCCTCGTGAAACCAGCCGAGGCGCTCAAAATGTTCGGCGAATATCTGGTCAATCGGTACGCGAATCCCCCGAACGGTGGCTTGCCCCACAAATAGACATAGCGTCTCACTTACTCGCGCGGCGATATTGGTCAGCGCGCCCAGCACCGCGAAGAAGTAGCGGTCGTACATCCTTAGCAAATGGGGTTCTGTAATCCGTTCGCGATAGGCAGCGTAGGTTGGCGATAACACCTCGATGGGCTCCACATCTTTGTAGGGCAGTTCGTGTTTCGATAGACTGCGGATATATTCTTCGGTGTAGCCCAACCAGAGCAGGTCGAGCTTAGAACATCGAATATATTCTTGCGCCTGCAGATACGGAGGCGATGTAATGAGCATGTTCCAGCGCGTGTGCGGCTCGAGCTGAAGACTCTGTGTTAAGGTATCTACGCCTGCAAGTACACGCGCGCGAACTGAGTATGCATGTCCACCAAGCAACCGATACTCGTGGAGTTTGCGGGCAGTGCGTAGTAGCTCCTCATGGAGAGCAGTATAGAACCTTGAGACAAAATCGGTCTGCATCAGCGCCTCAACGCGCGCAATCGCTTTGGGGGAACGCGACAGCTTCTGTCGCTGGGCGTCGTTGTAGGTGAAAAGTTTGGTCGCCTTGAGCAGCGGAATTGTAAGCAAGTTTTTCGCGAGGGGGTCTGAGAGATTATGATAGTATCCCCACGCTTGCCCTAATAAGGCTAAGGAACCTTCAGGATACCAGTAGTTCAAACGCCCCCACTCAGGCAACCAGTGCCCTTTGTTGGAGCGTATCTGCTGAATGAACGCTTCAGGCTCGATAGAGAACAGAGGGTGGTTGGGAATCTCGTGAATTTTTAAAAGAAGTAGAATCAAATAACAGATATGATATTAGAGATCATCGAGACGCGCCACAATACAGTACGTCCATCAT
>JARJMV020000054.1 GCA_029335935.2 bacterium | reverse complement strand
GGTGAAGTTGATGGGTGCGACGCCCATCTTTGTGCCCGCCGACGAGACCACCGATTTCTTACCCGAGAATGACGCCCTCCGCCGCGCAATCACGCCTCGCACAAAGGCGATTGTGCTGAACACACCCTGCAATCCCACAGGCGCGGTGTTCAGCAGGAAGCAACTCAAACAGATTGCCTCGCTCACCCTCACGCATAATCTGTGGCTGGTGGTGGACGAGATTTACGAGTACCTCGTCTATGACGGCTATACGCACGAGAGTATCGGCGCGTTGAGCAAGGAGGTGCGGGAACGCACGATTACTGTGAACGGCGTTTCCAAGAGTTTCGCGATGACGGGCTGGCGGATCGGGTATCTGGGCGCGCCGCGCGAGGTCGCTCAGGCTGTTAGCCGACTGCAAGACCAGATGACCTCCAACGCATGCACGATTGCCCAATATGCCGCGTTAGCCGCGCTTCAGAACACCGATTCGGCCTGGCGCGAGCAGCTCTGCGCAACTTTTGACCGTCGCCGTCGGCTGATGGTGGACGGGCTGAACCGCATCGACGGCGTGCAGTGCTGGACGCCGCGCGGCGCGTTCTACGCCTACGCGAATGTGCAGGGGCTAATCGGACGACGCTACGAGGGGCAGCTACTGCGCTCCTCTGCGGATGTGGCGGAGTTTCTACTGAACATCGCGCGTGTGGCGACCGTGCCGGGCGAGGGGTTTGGCGCGCCGGGCTATCTCCGCCTCTCGTATGCGACCTCCGAGTCGATTATTCAGGCAGGGTTGACGCGTCTCGCCGAGGCGGTCGCCCAGCTGACTGAGGGCTGACGCACTGAGTCCGTGATATGCGTTCCCTCAGCGCGTGGCGTCTTTGGCCTGCTGCCACAGGGCTTCCCACTCGTCAGGGCTGAGCGTGTCGAGCGGGCGGTTCTGGCGTGCGGCTTCCGCCTCCATCCACTGGAAACGGCGTGTGAACCGATCCACCATCGAGCGCAGTGCTTGCTCGGCGTCGATGCGTGCGTGGCGCGCGATGTTGACCACCGTAAACAGCAAATCACCCAACTCGCTCTCGATACGCGCCCCATCGCCCGACTCGATGGCTTGGCGCAGCTCCGCCTCTTCCTCGCGTAGCTTGTCCAGCACGCCGTCGATAGAGTCCCATTCAAAGCCGACGCGGGCAGCGCGTTTGGAGATTTCTTGAGCGCGTGCGAGCGCGGGCATCGTGCGCGGCGTGCCGTCCAGCACTGATGCGCGTCGCTTCTGCGCGCGTTTCGCCTGATCCCAGTTCTTCAGCACCTGCGCGGCGGTCTCGGCATGGGCGTCGCCGAACACATGCGGATGACGCGCAATCAGCTTCTCGATGAGGTGTTGCACGACCTGATCGATGTTGAAAGCGCCCCGCTCGCTGGCAATTTGACTATGCATCAGCACTTGCAGGAGCAGGTCGCCGAGCTCCTCGCGCAAATCGGCGGTGTTGCCCGAATCGAGGGCTTCGAGCGTCTCGTAGGTCTCTTCCAGCAGGTGCGGTTTGAGGCTGGCGTGGGTCTGCTCGCGGTCCCAAGGGCAGCCGTCGGGGGCGCGCAGGGCAGCGACCACGCGCGTCAGCCCCTCGAAGCCCTGATACGCGGCGGTACGGCGTGGGCACGGCGGTATCAGTAGATAGGTAAGCGCGTCGCAGGGCATTCGGTGGAGTTGTTCGAGGGGCATGTGGCGATACTCTGCGAGCGCGTCGTCGCCCGGCGCGTGAATCAGGTACGCCTCCAATGATGGCGGATAGTAGCCCAGCAGATACACCTGCAGCGACTGCAGCACCTCTGGGTTCTGGAGATCGAACCATAGCACAGGCAGCGTCGGATCGAGGCGCAGGTGGGGCAGGCGTCGTGCGCTGATGAGTTGGATACCGTCGGGCGCAGCCAGCAAGACTGTTTCTAAGGCGGGTTCAAGCACGCCCCGACTGGGCACTATCCGCACGGGGTGGTCGCGTTGCGCGGCGGCTTGCAGTAGTGCAGGCGTCGTTGGATTGCCTATGAGGGGATGTCCTGGCATAGCGAGTGCGACGACGGGTTCGGGTGCGTGAAGCAGGGTCTCCACCGCTTGCTCGATGGGTTCGGGGCACGGCTCGTAGGCGACGGCAGCCAGTTGCAGGGCGCGTGTGCTGGGGTGGCTCGGGTCTGTGAGGAACACGCGCTGGGCGCGGCGCAGTGCTTGCAGGGCTGATTCGCGAAGCTCCTGCGCGCCGCCCGCGCCCAAACCGATTAGGTAGAGCATCAGCGTCCCTGAGTGGACTGCGGCGCGGCGGCGTTCTGGGGCGAGGCAGGCTGTTTGCCCATCTGCTTCTCCGCCTCACTAATCGCCTTCTTCAACTCTTCCATGTCTTTTTCATATTGCTTCTTCCACGCTTCGGATTTAATCTCCACGGGCGTGTTCGCCATCCGCTTTGCCAACTCCAAGTTCAGGTCGCGGTTCGTCTGCCGCCCCTTTTGGAGCATGAGTGCCTCGCGGATTTGGTCTTTCACTTCTTCGAAAGGCAGTTGACGCCCTTCGGTTTTCGCCAGCACCTCGAACCGCGCCACTAACCCCGCCCCGACGGGCAGCCACTCGGTGACTTGCATGGGCTTTGCGTTCTTGAGTGTATTGCGGATGCGCAGCGCGGCTTGACGCTCCTGAGGGTTTTCGGGCAGTGCGCCTTCGAGGGCAATCTCGCCCTGATTCGCCTGCACGCCCGCCACAGGGTTCTGCGCGTACTTGTTCACCACACTCTGGAAGTTGAAGCCTCGCTGCAGGTCGTCATCGATCTGCTTGCGCACTTCGGGGTTCTGCACGATGATGAAGCGCACACTGGCGTTCGCAGGGCGGTAGAAGGCTTGCTTGTTCTGCTCATAGGCCTGCTTGACCTCCTGCTCGGTCACAGTGACGCCTTTGGTGACCATATTGAACTCAGCGAGGGCGACGCGCACGCGCTGGCGATAGTCGTCGAGGGTGAGCCGCTGCTCTGTAATGGCTTGTTTGATTTGGGGATTGTTTTTCATTTCGCGCTGCACGCGCTCTTCCACCTGTTGGTCGGTGGGCAGCACACCTTCCTCTTTCGCCATGTCAAGCAACACCTGCTCGCGGATCATCTGCACAAGGGTTGTGTAGCCCGCTGGAGCGGTAGTGGCTTGGTTGCCCGCGATTTGGACGGGCGTGGGCATTAGTTCGAGGCGTCGCAGGTACATCTCCTGATTGATGGGGGTTTCTCCCACTTTAGCGACGGCTGCGCTCTGGTTTCGACCGCCACATGCACTCAAGGTCATCACCACAACCATCGTCGCAAAACCTGCACCTAAAAGGCTCGTTAATTTCATCCGTTCTCCTCCGCATTCCGTCGTTTGAGGCTAAGTATCAGCTCCACTTCGCCGAGCGCGTAGCCTGTCTGTCGGGCGATTTCGGAGACGCTCAGCCCTTGTTGCGCCAGCATCGCCACCGCGCCGTAAGGCGAAGTTTCATACGCTGTAAAGTTATACCCAGAATCGGAGGTGAAAGTTTCCTGTTCAGGCGTTGTTGGGTAGCTGTAGCTTGGACATTCTTGTTCAGGCACAGACGCCTCTTGCGCACGGAGGGGAATGTCCGTGCTACGGTGTTCCAGTTCACGCAAGCGCGCTTCGATTCGGGCTTCGGTTTGCGCCGCCTCTTCGGCCAACTTATGCAGGAGCGCGTCGACCGTTTGGCGCAGCTCTTCCAGCTCGCCTGTCAGCGATTGCCGAGCCGCTTGGGCGCGCAGCTCGGTCTGGGCGCGTAGAAACAGGAGCCAGCCCGCAATCAGGAGCAGGGCTTGCAGCAACGCCATCAGTTCCGCCATCGGTTAGACCTCCACATCCAGCGCGTGTGGTTCCGCGTCGGTCTCAGGCTCTGGCGTGTGAGGTGGCGGCTTGCGCGGCGGGGTGCGCCCCCCTTGCTGCTCGCGTTCCTCACGCGGAGAACGCTCTTTGACCTGCGGAACCATCGCGACACGCTCGGATGCCCGCACAGGTTCCGGCATCGCGTCGCCTCGTCATGCGAATTATCGGGAAATTGCGCATGTTTCTTGAGGGTTTGCCCATCGGTGCGCGAGCGTTCGGATCTGTGGGCATGGTTATTCCAAACAGGCGCAACGAACCTCAAACATCTCGCTTCGCTTGGCAATGCAAGAGGTATCTTCATTCCGAGCTGTCGATGAACTGGCGTGTGTGCGCCTCGCCCGCCCGCCATCCCAATCGCCCCCACCAAAGCGCCAGCAGCACCGTCCAGCCCAGCGCGTAAATCATGTAGCGCCAGCCGCCGCCCAGACCCAGCCACTCTTGCCGAAGCCCCCACCATGGATGGAGACTCAGCAGTCCGTCCCCCAGCGCTCTCAACGCTCGCGAATGGATCAACGCGCCATTCAACAGTTGCACAACGAGGCTCATTAGAAAGAGACCTCCGAGGATTGAGAGCAGTATGATTATCCCTTGAGATGTTTGTGTGGAGCGCGTCTCGTAGTAGGCGCGTGCTTGCCTATTGTTGATGTAGTAATCATGAAAGTAGTCGCTCTGTGTTGGGAATGGCGCGCGCATCAAGTACGCCCAAATATGGCTGACGATTGCCTGCGGTAACACCACACCGCCCACCCAAATATAAAGCGACAATAGCAGCCACTGATCTAAGGCGACCCACTGGCTGGCAGCGACGCCGATGGCAAGGTACAGCACCACTGAGACGAGCCACTGGAGCGCCCACTGCCAGAGTATCCCACTGAACGGGTACGGAACCAGCCACCGAACTGCGTCGGCGCGACGCGGCAAGCCGAAGTATCCCGCCAGAGTGGATACGCCCGCGTTCAGCAAAGTCGTGAAACATAGAGCAAGGAGCAGGAGCCGCTCAGCGGCGCGAGGGCTATCGGCGAACACCTGCGCGAGCACGGCGGTATGCACGCCCACCAGAATCAGCCACAACGCGGTACCGCCCCAGCGCATCAGGCGATAGACGCGCGCCGACCACCATTCGCGCCACTGCGCCGCCGCCGTCGCAAGCCAAAGCGTTAGCCCCAACACGCTGCCCAAAACCATCAGCACAAATACCCACGCGCCCGTCCCACGGAGCGCCAACCCGTCCAGCAAGAACGGCGTGGTAAGCGGCGCAAACCCCCAAAAAGGCAGTAGCTGAAGCCGTTCGTCGTCTATCCCCAAGAGAGAGAGAATGTTCGCGCCAAGCAATAGAATCGTTGGCGGCACAGTGAATAGAAATGGAACGCCAACCGAGGTGGTTTTCGTCAGCAGCGGCGATTCATCAGGCGTTGTCGCCCCGCGCTGGGCATACGAGTCGCTCGCCGCGCTCAGCATCCAGGCGACCCACGCAAAGAACGCCACTGCAAACCACTGCCCAATCGGTAAACCGACGATGACGCACATCCAGAGCGCAGTGGGGGTCAACAACAGGAGCGACAGCCCCGTGAGGACGGCAATCGCCCCAATACGCCCCAACACGATCCCCAGTGGATGCAGCTCGGTCAGGTACAGGTCGGGTAGGTGGCGCGTTTTATAAATGTCTCGTAGCAAGCGCGCACTGAGCGGCGCTGAAACGATGGTGGGCAGCCACGCCCAAATCCCCAGCATCCACACACTGCTGTACCGATATCCGAACAGCGCTTCGAGCGGTTGGGGCGCGTATACCGACATGAGGGTCGCCAACGCGCTGAGACAGACCCCCACCAGCAGCGTTGTCAGCGTCAGCGCCCAGAATCGGCGCGTGCGCACATAGCGCCGATATTCCATCCAGAAGACTGTCGCCGCGCTCTGCCCGATTACCACCACGCGCCCTCCTGCGGTTTGATTTCAGGCTCCGAGGCGTTTAGCACTTGCTGTAGACGGCGCGCCGCCCACGGCGTCAATATCCGCACCAGCGCCGCGGTCAACAACGCTTGCGGCACGCTCCACAGCGGATGCTCGATGTTCACCCCTGCCAAGCTCGCTATCGGCAGCAGAAGCGTCGTCGCCCAAAACCAAGGCTCGATGCCCCACAGCCAAATCGGCTGCGTCGCAAACCATTTGGACGCATCGCTTCGCAACAACCGATCGGCCGCTATCGGCGGCAGGATGAAGACAGCGAGTACAGCTGCTGTGATGAACGCATAAACAATCACCTGCGTCAGAAGCGTCGAGCGCACAGGCGTTAGCAAGGCTAACAGCGTCTGCCACAGCAACCCAAACGCGATGAGGCAAAATCCATACCGCCCCACAAACCATAATCCCGCCCACAGCGACTCGTACCCTGCGAACGCCATCAACAGCACCACAGGCGCTATATAAATTAGGTAGATGCGCAACATCCCGCTTAGCACATAGGTCGAGTAGGCGCCGTAGAGTAAGTCCTGCCCACTCAGGCGCGTTAGACGCAGGAAGACGGTCGTGCCCTGCGCCTGCTCGCGAGTGAATAGGTTCACCAACGAGGTAAAGAAGATGGGCAAGATGTTCACCAGCCCCAGAATAGTCAACAGTGGGTTCAGATTGCCCCAGATGGTCGCAATTAGCCCGCCCCCTGTGAGCGTGTAATGCCCGATGAGTCCCAACATCAGCCCATAGGTGATGATAAGCCGACGGCGGTCGCCCGCGCGCCCCCATTGGTGCTCGAGGGGCCTAATCTTGGTGCGTTGCACGATTATGGTCGATAGTTGACGGGCGCGTTCGTGGTCGCCCGCGCGTACTGCCGCCTGCCACTGGCGATGAGTCGCCTGCATGCGCGCGTCAGTACCCACCAGCCACTCCACAGCCAGCGCGCGTCGCAGCAACCACACCGCAGGGTTGTCTGTGAAGTACCGTTCCCACCACGCGCTCAGGGCACGAAGAGGAATAGCGTGTTCACCTCCTGTACCGGTTCGCCGTTCAGCGTCGCCGCAGGTGCGCCCGTGCGTTCGTAGACTCCCCATATCTGGACCCCTTCTTGCCGTTGGGAAGGATTGATGGGGACAACCGCCTGCGCGCCTGCGCTCAGCACGCGCTGCTCTGACAAGACCGCAGACGACCTCCCGTTGGCGTCGCTTGAATATATCTGCACCCTAACGAGTTGTTGACGGCTGAGATTGCGCACCTGCAGGCGATTACCTTGCCAGCGCGTTTGCAAGGCAGGCGCATCGGCGACAGGGCGCAGCATGCAGACGCCGAAGTGGGTGCGCGCCGTACAGTGTATCTGAAGCGTCGGCGTCTCGTTCGAAAGGGACATCTGAACCGCCGCGTTGGGTTTTGCAACGAGCGTCAGCGTCTCGGTCTCCGCGCCCAGCGTGAGGGTATGCCTGCCCGCGCTGAGTGTCGTGTAGAGGTAGCCTATCTCGATCGCCTCGCCCGTCTCATTCAACACTGTCTGCGCCAGCAGCACGGTCTCAGCACGGCTTGGGCGCGGCGCGAACACGAACGCGGCAACCGCGCCGACTGTCGCCAGAGCGGTCAGCGGCGCGAACACGCTCGACAACCTACGCCGACGCCGCAGAAACGCTGTGAGACCCCACGCCCCCACAAAGTAGAGCGGTAGCGTCAATACACCCCACTGGTTTCCCCTGTAGCGCGCCTGCTGCGTGGACCACTTCATCCTGTCGCTGAACTGTCCACTGAGCCGCTCGCTGGGAAACCCCGCACTGCCCAGAACCACCCTCTCGAAGATTTCGGGCAGCTCCGACCAGTTGCGCCATCGTGGTTGCTCCAGATTGCCCATAAACAGGTAGAGTTGTCCTGAGCCGACGCGCTTGTGATAGAGGATGGGGCGCTGCGCCTCGTCGGTCATCAGAATCTTCCAGCCTGGCGCTTCGCTGGAGAGCGCGGCGACTCCCGCAGCGCGGTCGGCAATCTGCATCGGGGGCAGGAGTGGGGCAAGCGGCGTCGCCTTGAGCATTGCGCCGAACGACCCCACAGAGACCACCAGCGAGCCGCCCGCCGCCAGCCATCGTTGCAGCGCACGCCACTGCGACTCGGACAGCGTCTCCGCGCCCTCCACCAACACGAGGACGGGCAGTTCCAGCAACGCTTGCCAAGCATCAGGCAACGCCGCCGCACGGCGATAATAGACGCGGAGCGGAACATCGAAACCGCCCGAGACCACGACGCCCGATGCGAAGGTCGCCTTGCGTTCGTTAAGCGACTCCAGCCCACCTATCATATCGCCCACCACGACAATCGGAAGATGGGTTCGGATAGGCGGCTCGAGTGGCGTTGTGATGTGTTCGCCGTCCGCACCGCGCCACTCTAACTGCGCTCGGTTATATCGCCGCGAGGCGTCGAGATCTCTCGGTGAGACGCTTACATAGAGCTGTTTGCGCGCGTTCGCGGCTAAATCGAGCGAGTAGCCGAGCGCGCCGCGCACAGGGTCGTGCAGCACGAGCGTACCGTGCGTATTGCTCCCGCGCCGTTCGAGTTCGACCTTGAACACGGCGCGATAGGTCGCCGCATCGTCGTCCAGCAGGGGCGACGCCTTGAGAATCGTCTGCGCGCCGCCCGACGCAAGGCACAGGCATACCCACACCAGCAGCCAGCCACAACGCACGAAGTAAACTTTTCGACAGGGCGCGCTTGTATCCTGTTGTATCTGCCGCTCAGCTCACAGTCGCCAGAGCGAAGCGGTGGCGGAATCGGTCGACGGCGTCGCGTAGTGTAGCATGCGCAGGCAGGCTCAACTCGGGGTCTTGCTCCAAGATTCGAAACGCCTCCTGACGCGCGACTTCCAGCAGGCGCATATCTTTCACCAGGTCTGCCACGCGGAACGAGGGTGCGCCGCTCTGTCGCGTGCCGAAAATCTCGCCGGGGCCGCGGATCTTGAGGTCTTCCTCGGCGATGATGAAACCGTTGGTGGTGCGCGCCATGATTTCCATGCGCCGCTGCCCATCCTCCGATTTGGGATTGGCAATCAGGATGCAGAATGACTGATGCTCGCTGCGCCCGACGCGCCCGCGCAACTGGTGCAGCTGCGCCAAGCCGAACCGGTCGGCGTCTTCAATGACAATCACGGCGGCGTTGGGCACATCGACGCCCACCTCGATAACCGTGGTGGAGACCAAGATGTGTAGCTCGCCTGCGCGGAACTGCTCCATGATGGCCTCTTTCTCGGTGGGCTTCATGCGTCCGTGCAGCAGCCCCACACGCAGGTCGGGGAACACATCTTTTTGGAGGTGTTCCGCCATCTCCTCGGCGGCGCGCACCTGCAGCTTGTCTGACTCGTCGATGAGGGGGCAGATGACATACGCCTGTCGTCCTTCCTCGATGAGTTTGTGCACGCCCGCGTAGACTTTGAGTCGCTCTTCAGGCGTCTTCCAGTGGGTTTTGACGGGCTTGCGTCCGGGGGGCAGCTGGTCGATGATGGAGACATCGAGTTCGCCGTAGAGGGTCATCGTGAGGGTGCGTGGGATGGGCGTCGCGCTCATCACCAGCAGGTGGGGCATGATGCCCTTGTCGCGTAGGGCGGCGCGCTGCAGCACGCCGAATCGGTGCTGCTCATCGACGATTGCCAAGCCGAGCCGTGCGAACTCGACGCCCTCCTGAATGAGCGCGTGCGTGCCGACGGCGACCATACCGCGCCCGGAGGCGACGCGCTCGCGCGCCTGCTGACCCTGCCGAGCGGTGAGCCGACCCACCTACAGCTCCACGAGACACCCCAACCGCGGGAACAGGCG
>JARJMV020000053.1 GCA_029335935.2 bacterium | reverse complement strand
GGACATTCCTGCCCGTGCTACAGTGGCTGGGACTTTCCTGTCCAAGCATCCCACGCACGGACAGGAATGTCCGTGATACGAGGTAGCTTGGACTTTCCTGTCCAAGCATCCCACGCACGGACAGGAATGTCCGTGCTACAGTGGCTGGGACTTTCCTGTCCAAGCATCCCACGCACGGACAGGAATGTCCGTGCTACGAGGTAGCTTGGACTTTCCAGTCCAAGCATCCCACGCACGGACAGGAATGTCCGTGCTATAGTGGCTGGGACATTCTTGTCCAAGCATCCCACGCACGGACAGGAATGTCCGTGCTACAACAGTGGCTAGGACTTTCCTGTCCAAGCGTGGGCGCGACGACTTGCACGGCGTCGCACCTGCGCGTTCGTCGCTGTGAGGCGAGCAGGCAATCGCAGACGAAACAAACGGCAGTTTCAGGTACAATTCCCGCGCTATGAATCAGGCGTTGATACGCAACTTCTGCATTGTCGCCCATGTGGATCACGGCAAGTCCACCTTGGCAGACCGCCTGCTGGAGTTCACAGGGGCAATCCAGCGCGGCGCCGCCGTCGAGCAGGTGCTGGATACGATGGATCTGGAGCGCGAGCGCGGCATCACCATCAAGATGACCGCTGTGCGCCTGCAATATACCGCCAAAGATGGCGACACCTACCAGCTCAATCTCATCGACACGCCAGGGCATGTAGACTTCACCTACGAGGTGTCGCGGAGCCTCGCCGCGTGCGACGGCGCGATTATGGTGGTGGACGCCGCGCAAGGCGTGGAGGCGCAAACGATTGCCAACACGAACCTCGCCTACAATCAGGGACTGGCGATTGTGCCCGTAATCAACAAAATCGACCTGCCCGCCGCCGAGCCAGAGCGCGTCAAAGAGGAGATGGAACACGCGCTGCTGATTGACCCCGACGAGGTCATCTTGGCAAGCGCGAAAGAGGGCATCGGCATCGAGGCAATCTTGGACGCGATTGTGGAGCGCGTGCCGCCCCCTAAAGGCGACCCAAACGCTCCGCTGCGCGCGCTCGTCTACGACTCGCATTACGACGCCTATGTGGGTGTGGTCGCCTATGTGCGCGTGGTGGACGGCAGCGTAAGGCCCGGCGACAAGATTATGTTTATGTCGAACGGCAAGACCTTCGAGGTGGCGCAGGTGGGCTACTTCACCCCCAAGCTCTGCCCCGCCAGCGCGCTACACACGGGCGAAGTGGGCTACATCACGGCGTCCATCAAGTCGGTCAAGGACGCGCAGGTGGGCGATACCATCACCTCCGCCGCCAACCCAGCGAAAGAGCCGCTGCCTGGCTTCCGCAAGGTGAAGCCGATGGTGTTCTGCGGTCTCTACCCTGTGGAGGGCGACAAGTACGCCGACCTGCGCGATGCCTTAGAAAAGCTCAGCCTCAACGACGCCGCGATTAGCTTCGAACCCGAAAATAGCGCAGCGCTGGGGTTCGGGTTCCGATGCGGGTTCTTGGGCTTGCTCCACATGGAGATTGTGCAAGAGCGACTGGAGCGCGAGTTCGGGCTGGAGCTGATTGCTACCGCCCCCAGCGTCGCCTACCGCGTCTACACCGAAGACGGCGAGATGCTGGAGATCGATAACCCCACCCACTGGCCCAACCCTGGCAAAATCGAGCGCGTCGAAGAACCCATCGTGAACGCGACGGTGATGGTTCCGAACGACTATGTGGGCGCGGTGATGGACTTGTGCATGAATCGGCGTGCGGAGTTCGTGCGGATGGAGTACCCCACGCCCCAGCGCGTCATCCTCTACTACCGCTTGCCGCTGAGCGAGATCCTGCTCGATTTCTATGACCAGCTCAAGACGCGCACACGCGGCTACGCCTCGTTCGATTACGAGCCTGCGGGCTATCGCGAGGCGGATATGGTGAAGATCGACATTCTGATTAACGGCGACTCTGTGGACGCACTGAGTTTCATTGCGCCGCGTGAACGCGCCTACCCCCGCGCCCGCGCCCTCGTGGAGAAGCTCAAGGAGGTCGTGCCGCGCCAGCAGTTCGAGGTGCGCCTGCAGGCGGCAATCGGCGCGCGCGTCATCGCCTCCGAGACGATTAAGCCGTTCCGCAAGAATGTGATTGCCAAGTGCTACGGCGGCGACATCACGCGCAAGCGCAAGCTGCTCGAACGCCAAAAAGAGGGCAAGCGCCGCATGAAGCAGGTCGGCTCGGTGGAAGTGCCCCAAGAGGCGTTTCTGAGCGTGCTGAAGGTGGGCGATTAGAGGCGACACCCCCCAAACAGGTACAATCTACAGGAGGCGAACAGACGATGCCGTCGGAGATCATCCATCTGGAAGGTCATGTAGTCGACTCGCTCACGCTGTCGAAGGTGCTGGATATCCTCTCGTCGTATGAGGGGGTGCGCTACGAGGTGCGCCACGCGAAAATCGGACACACCCGCGCCGAACCCAGCAAGTTCGATATCCTGGTGGAGGCGGACACGGACGAGCTGCTGGAGCGCGCCTTAGAAGCGGTGCAGCAGCACGGCGCGTATTTCGCGCACACCGACGCCCAACTCCAGCCCGCGCCCAAAGACGGCGTGTTCCCTGAAGATTTCTACTCCACCACGAACTTGGAGACCTCCGTGCGCGTGCATCACCGCTGGGTGCCTGTGGAGAACATCGAGATGGACTGTGGCGTGCGGGTGTGGCAAGAGCATGGGCACTGGCGCGCGGCGACCGTGCCGATGGCACGCGTGCGACAGGGCGACCTGATTGTGGTGGGACACGAAGGCATCCGCGTCAAGCCCCCCGAACGACGCGACCCGACCTCAGTGTTCGCCTTCATGGGCAGCGATGTCTCGTCCGAGAAGCCGAAAGAGCGTGCCGTGCGCGGCGTCGCCGACGAGGTGCGCAAAGCCAAAGCGCGCGGCGAGAAGGTGCTGTTCGTCGGCGGACCCGCCATCATCCACACAGGCGCAGGTCCCTACCTGGAGCAACTCATCCGCAACGGCTGGATCGATGTGCTGTTCGCTGGCAACGCGCTCGCCGCGCATGATATCGAATCGGCATTCTACGGCACTTCACTCGGCGTCTCGCTGGATTTGGGTGCGCCCGTCACGCACGGACATCAGCACCACATCCGCGCCATCAATCGCATCCGCTTGCTGGGCGGACTGAAGCAGGCGGTGGAGCAGGGCGTACTCACCAAAGGCGTGATGTATACCTGTGTGAAACATCAAGTGCCCTTCGTGCTGGCAGGTAGCATTCGCGACGACGGTCCGCTGCCCGAAGTGATGACCGATGTGCTGGACGCTCAAGACGCCATGCGCGCACATGTGCCCGGCGTCGGCGTGGCGATTATGGTGGCGACCACACTCCACTCGGTAGCGACAGGCAATATGCTCCCTGCCTCCGTGCGCGTGTTCTGCGTGGATAGCGACGCCGACACAGTTATCAAGCTCGCCGATCGCGGCACGCACCAGACCTTCCCGATTGTCACCGACTGCCACTTCTTCATGAAGGAGCTGGCGTTGCAATTGGTGGAGCCATTCCGCAAGTAGCGACGCGCGCTACGCCGCTCGCCGCGAATCCTGCAGGCGCGGCAGCCCCCACTGCACCAACTTGTGCCATAACGCCTCAGGGTTCACCGGCTTGGTGAGGTAGTCGTCCATCCCTGCGGCGATGCACTTCTCGCGATCGCCTTGCAAAGCGTTCGCCGTGAGGGCGATAATGGGGATACGCGCGTCGGGCGCTTGTGCACGAGCGCGAATGCAGCGAGTCGCTTCGTAGCCGTCCATTTCAGGCATCTGGCAGTCCATCAGCACGATGTGAAACGGCTCCCGCGCAAGCCATTCCAGCGCTTCGCGCCCGTCAGAGGCAATCTGTATCTCCACCCCCCACTTCTCCAGAGTGCGCCGTATCACCTTCTGATTGACAGGGTTGTCTTCGGCGACCAGCACCCGCATCCCCCGAATATCCGCGCTGCCCCCGAGACGGCAAGAGCACTCGCGTTTTGCCTGGGCAGGCGGCTCGGAAACAGGCAGCGCTATTTCGAACCAGAAGGTGGAACCCTGCTCAGGCGCACTCACGACACCCATTTGACCGCCCATCCGCTCGACCAGCTTGCGCGAGATGGCTAACCCCAGCCCTGTGCCGCCGTACTTACGTGTGGTGGAGCCGTCGGCTTGGCGGAACGGCTCGAATATCTGCGCCTGCTTCTCCAGCGGAATGCCAATGCCCGTATCTTGCACCTCGAAGCGCAAGTGGAGGTGCTCATCGTGCGTACCCCGCAGTCGCATGCGTACAACCACCTCGCCCTGCTCAGTGAACTTGACCGCGTTGCTGAGGAGGTTCAACAGGATCTGCCGTAAGCGCGTCGGGTCCACAACTGCATAGAGATTACCGTTGTCAGGCAACTCCTCACGCAGCAGTAGCCCCTTCAACTGCGCTTGCGGACGAATCATTTCGCAGGTCTCGCGTATCAGCGCGCGGATGTCGGTGGGGATATGCTCCAACGGCATCTGTCCTGCTTCCAATTTGGCGAGGTTGAGGATGTCGTTGAGAATATCCAGCAGATGTTTCGCGCTGGTCTGGGCAGTGTCCAGCAGGTCGCGCTGTTCATCGGAGAGCGGAGCGTCGCGCAGCAGGTTCAGCATGCCAATCACGCCGTTCATCGGGGTACGGATTTCGTGGCTCATGTTCGCGAGGAACTGCGTGCGAGCTTGGGCGAGTTGCTCGGCTTCGTGTCTTGCGGCGATGAGCGCGCGGCGCGACTGCTCGTTGAGAATCGCCATCGCCAAGAGCTCGCCCAGCTGCGTCAGGAACGCTTCCAGCGGCGAATCGAGCTGCTTGGAAGGCACGCGACAATCGCCACACGCAACAATCGCTACACCGACAGTGCGCCCCATCCAGCGCAGCGGGATGAGGGCGGCGCGCTGCTCCACGCCCAGCCTGAGCTGCATCAGGCGCACGCGATCGGATTGCCACTCGGCAGCGATTAAGACTGACCAGCTGCGCTGGAAATGGGCTTCTTGCGAACCCGTTGCGTGGATAAGTCGCAGATCGGTCCCATGCTGCTCCCACACGGCTAAAGTGGCGTCCTCGCTGAATGCGTCGCCCTCTATAAGGATTGCTCGCGCGGCGCGGATACGCTCTTCCAACGGCGTCTCGCCTTGCAACGCTACGGCGATGCGCATCAGCAACTGTTGCAGGGCAGCGTGTTGGGCGCGCGCTTGCTCTTGCAGCACCTGCGCGGTAATGTCGTACTGGATACTGCAGTACCCCAACAGCGCGCCCGACTCGTCCACAATCGGCGCAATCACCCCCTCCGTCCAATAGTGTGTATTGGGGCTGAACTCCACGCCGTTGTCAGGAGTCTTGATTGCCACTCCCTTCTTGCGGTTCAAGAACCTTCCTCGGAACCGCTCGCCCCGCCGGAGCGCGGCGAACAGCTCCTCGTAGAACGATTCAGGCATCATACCGCTCTTAACAATGTTAGGACGCTGTCCTATCACCTCTTCCTGCGTGTAGCCCGTGAGCGCAGTGAACGCCGGGTTCGCGTACTCAATACGGAAATCGGGGTCGGTGATTATCATCGCGGCGGGTGAGGATTCGACGGCGCGTTGTAGGCGTGTGAGCTGCCTGCTCTGCAGGCGCGCCACCTCGTGGGCGCGACTGTTGACGCGATACAGCAGCGCACCCACTACGCCCACCACCGCCAACGCCACAATCACCGCTTGCACATACAGCGCGGGGGTCAGCGAAACGCCCATGCCCCATCGTAGCGCGATGAGTTGTAGCACGAACACTGCCACAAACGGGCGTGTCAAGCCACACAGCGTCCCTACGAACGGTCTACACTGTTGCATAGCTGCTGTGGGTTTATTCCACATTCGGGGCAGATGTCGATACGAGATTGCGCGTTGCTGGCGCGACGGCATTCTTGGCGTCGCGATCTCGCATGCGGGCAGGCACGGGGCGTGGGGGGGGCGACGACAGGAATATCGTCGCACCGCCGAGTTCACAGCATCAGCAAGGGGTTCTCCAACACCTGCTTGAGCGTCTGCAGGAACTGCGCCCCAACCGCGCCGTCGATCACGCGATGGTCGCACGACATGGTGACCTTCATGCGCTGGCGCGATGTGATGGTTCCGTCATCGCTCACCACAGGCACGCGCTTGGTCGCCCCAACCGCCAGAATCGCGCTCGCGGGCGGGTTGATAATCGCGGTGAACTGCTCGATGCCGAACATGCCCAAGTTGGAGATGGTGAAGGTGTTGCCCGTCATCTCGTCGGGCAGCAGTTTGCCGTCGCGTGCTTTCTGAATGAGCGACTGCGCCTCTTGGGCGATTCGGCGTAGCGACTTGCCCTCGCAGTGTTTCAGCACCGCCACCAGCAACCCTTGCTCGACCGCTACAGCGATGCCGATGTGAACGCCGTCGGGATGCACAAGTTGCCCATCCTGATAGCGGGCGTTCACAACGGGATGCTTCTCCAGCGCGACGGCGCACGCCTTGACGATTAAATCGTTCACGCTCACGCGCACGCGCTCGTCTATCTGGTTGAGCTGCTGGCGTAGCGCGAGGGCGTTTTCCATGTCGATCTCCATCGTGAGGTAGAAGTGGGGGATGGTCTGGTGGGCTTCGGTGGTGCGCTGGGCGGTGATTTGGCGCAGTCGATGGAGCGGCTCGGTCCGCGCTTCGGCGGCGGCGACGGGTGCGGGTGCAGGCGCGGCAGGGGGGGGCGCGGGCGCGGCGGCTTTTCGCGCCTCGAGGTACGCCAACACATCGCGCTCCACGATGCGCCCTTTGGGACCAGTGCCCTGCACTTGGGCGAGGTCGATCCCGTGTTCGGCGGCGATTTTGCGGGCGAGCGGCGAGGCGAGGATACGCGCTTC
>JARJMV020000034.1 GCA_029335935.2 bacterium | reverse complement strand
CTTCCAAGCGCCGCTCCGCGTAGCCTATCAGCAACAGCCACGCCATCCCGGCGCCTATCAGCAGACCAAGCCAAGGGCGCGCGTCGTCATCTTCCATCCCCTACAATCCGCGCAACACCGCTGTCGGCGCGCAGGTTCAATTGGACGAGGTTTGCATCGCGTCCTCACTTTGAACCGGTATCGCCTAAGCGATAATCGCTAACGGTCGCAGACTTGTCGGAGGTTGCAAGATGCAGGGCATTCAAAAGGGCGACATCCGCTTTCGGGCTACACTCTGTATACTGGACGGAAATTTTCAGGGGCGCGCTGCTAACTTGCGCCTTTGCCGCAATCACTAAGCCTGATTGTTCATCGCGGAGAGTTCCGAGAGTTTCCACGGTGAACAGTGTCGTGCCGTGAGCGTCCTGTGCCACGGCGCGTCGTATCAGCCAGTGGTCTTCGGGCACAACCCACAACTGCCATCTCAGCAAGGTGCCAGTCGGCGCAGTCGTTATCAGCAGCTTGCCGTCAGGCAGGCGTTGAATCTGCTGCACTGCACTCAACATTGTCTCGGGGATACGCCCTGTAGCTATTCGCAGGAACTCTGCCCATACGATACCTTGCGTGTGCCACGCTGTGATTGAGCGGGAGTGCCCTACGCTCCTGAGTGTGTTATCGGGAGCAATCCGTGCACTTTCTAGGGTTTCCATCAGAAAGACGCCGCTCGCCGTGCCCAGCACACTCATCTCGCTCCAGCGGTGAAGGACGAGGTCGCCGTCGGGCGTGTGGTCGAGCGAATGCGCCCCTTGTGGGGGAACATACTGCACAGGGCGGTCGTAGGTGGGGTTCTTCTTTTGGCAGCCCCACCCGCGTAATGGGTCGCCACTCCATGTGACAATGCACTCAGAGCGCACCTGCGTCCCAGCAGGCAATCCAGTAGAACCAAGCAGAATGTTCTCCACCAGCATGCCTTTTGCAGTGAGGGCGGGTTGAACTGTGTGGCGCAACACCTCGCGATACTCTGTTGATTTGGTCGCGTGTTGGGAACCGCTATCCAGTGCGTGGGCTGTGTTTGCACTCATCGTTACACACAGCAGCAATGCCAGAAAGTTGAGCTTCATCGTTTCTCACCTCCTGTTATGGATAGGGTGGACTAGATCGTTTGGGTCGGGAATGCACCCACAGATTCGACGAATGCCACGATAAGCCGTTTCAAGTAAAGGACCACCAGCACAGAAAACAGCGTCGGTCACACAACGACCGCTTAGAACGATTGCTCCTTGGGGGCAAGAGTGACAGTCGCCAATGAGGCGCACAACCTCATGATAGTCGCCTAAATCGGTCGTGAAACATCCACCAATGCTGAAACGCAACTGCTGCTGAACAAGCCAGTCAGCTGGGTTGGAGCTATCAATTGCGCCGCAGAGATTAATGGATCCATCTGGGTAGTGATCACAAACAGCCGATATCCATCTATTTTCTATGCACCTGTTGTGCGAACACGGTTCTTGTGGATCTGGGGTAAAATGCGCGCACTCATATATGGCTCCTCCTTCCATGCGACAGTTATCGCAGGAGGGTTTTAGGGGAATCGGCTCTACGGGACCAGGTACAGCAAACCTCGGAGTACTTTCCTGAGCTCCTGCCATAGTTGTCCACGCGAATACAAGCACAATCGACACGCTTAGCTCGTTCCTATGAAATCGTCTCATCATCTCTATCGTCCTCCGTCTGAATTTTCGGAGGCGTTCGGCTTAGCATCGCCATCTTCCGCCTCCTATCAATTAATGCCACCCAGAAGCGAAAATTATAACCACTTTCACCCCGATTCCCCCAAAATTTCCCGTGCTAAACGGCGAATTGCCCCCAATCGCTTGCTAACCGCTGGCTGCGACAGCCCCAACTCCCGCGCTACCGCCGCCTGAGTCTTCCTCTCCGCCAAACCCTGCAAGAGCGCCCAGTCCGTTGCATTTAAATATGCAGAAAGCCGCTCCAACACCTGCTCGCAATACACCCGCTCCAACACCGCCAGCACCTCCGCCTGCGCTGCCTCATCCGCAAACTCCAACTCCTGCGCCTCGCCCGCTTCCTCTTCCACCGCCATCGCCACAACCGCCCCGTAATAACGCCACTCACCACGCCAGTAGCGGCGCAGGGCGTTGTAAACACGGTTCGCCAGCCAAAGCACAAAGTGCGCTTCGGGGTCGGCGGGCGGTGGGTTGGGCGGCTGATAGTCGGGCGCGTGCTGCAGGAGAGCCAGCCACGCTGTTTGCTGGCAGTCGCACAGCCACTCGTGAGGGTCGGGGCAGGCGGGATGATGATTTTTGTGCAGCCTGTGCAGGGCGATGCGGATGGCGCGTTCGCCTGCGCGTTGCAGGTCGGGTGGGAGCGCGTTGGGAAGCGGGTTGTCGGGGAAGAACTCTTTCATGGGAGCGCCCCCCCCCCGTGCGAGATTGCCCGCTCGCGCTCTCTCAGCGCGACAGGCGCCGCAAGGCTTCCGTGCTACGAACACCGCTTGAGTAGGCATCGTTGCCCTCCTGTGATTCGATACGAAGGGTTTGGGGCGATTCCTGCCTAATGCCCCTAAAGATTGCTTCCAAAGGTTATCGGCGTCGGTTTTTGAAGTAGAGATAGGCGGCAAGGGCGAAGAACACGATAGCGGGCACGAAGAGCAGAGGCGAGAAACGGCGACGGGGCGTCTCAGGGGGAATGAGGCTGCCTTGCTGGTAGGCAAGCTGCTTGAGCTCCTCTTCTGTAGGCAGGCGACCTTGCCCACGGAAGTTGATGAAACTGCCTATGAGCTCGTCAGCAACCGTAGTACCATGAGTCAAATCTAACTGAACCGACTCTGATAAACTCTCAAAGAGAACTGACTGGAAAGCAGCATGAGATACGCTATACTTAT
>JARJMV020000287.1 GCA_029335935.2 bacterium | reverse complement strand
TTCCATGGATGGGCATTCTGCCAAGACGATTTTCCGAACACCCTCACAGAGGGGCGCGTGCTTGGACAGGAATGTCTAAGCCACTGGGGGTGCGTGCTTGGACAGGAATGTCCAAGCTACGACGCTGTGTCGTATGCACCTACCTTACTGATTCAGCCCTGCCTGCACCAGCGCCTCTGCGTTCTCGATATTGTGCGCCACAGCGTTCAGAAACTCCGCGCCGCCGACGCCGTTAATCAATCGGTGGTCGAAGGTCAGCACCAAGTTCACATGGGGCGCGCCGTCCATCGGGAAGGTGTCGCTCGCGAACAGTATCGCCACGGCAGGCGACACCAACACAGGTATCGCATCCACCATCTGGAAGCCGCCCATGTAGGTGAGCAGGAGTTGGATGCTGGCGTCGGCTTGGTCTTCGCCTGCGCGCGCTTTTCGGATTTGGCTCTGGAGCGTCTTCACGAAGCTCACAAAATCCAGCGCGGAGGCGTTTTTGACCAGCGCGGTCACCAGTTCGTCGCCGGGGCGCGCGACAGCGATGCCCAGATTCACATGCTCATATTGGCGCAGCGTCTCTTCGCCCACCAGTTGCGAGCGGAACTTGGGGTGTTGCAGGGTCGCCTGCGCAGCGCAATAGGCGAACACTTGGAACTCGGACGGCTGCACGGGCGCGCTGGGATCGCTCTTGAACTGCTGCGCCACGCGATGGACGGCGTCCCAGCGAGCGTAGCGTCGCAACACGGCAGGCACAACCAGCTGGCTACTGCGCTTGATACGGTAGATGAAGGTGCGCTGTTGGGGCGGGAGCGGGTAGTCCACATAGCCCAAGCCGTTCTCCGTGCGACCTGCCAGATAGGCGTCGATATCCTCGGGCATGAGTTTATTGCCTGTGGCGGGGGGGATACGGCGCAGCTCCTCTTCCGAGATGCCCTTTTGCCGAGCGTAGGCGCGTGTGCGCGGCGGGATGGCTACTTCCAACCGCGCGGCGGCGGGCGTGGGCGTCGGGGCGGTCGGCGCGGCGGTTGCGACGGGCGCAGGTTGCGGCGCGTGCGACACAGGCGCAGCCGTCGCCACCGCGCTCTCCACCTCCATCCGCGCAATCGGCGCGCCAATCGGCAGAATGTCGCCCTCCTTCGCCAACCACTCCACCAGCACGCCCGCGTAAGGGCTTTCCACCTCGACGCTCGCCTTGTCCGTCTCCATCTCGTAGATATGCTCGTCGCGCGCCACCGCGTCACCGGGCTGCTTCAGAAAACGCATCACGCGCACCTCTTGTAAGCCTTCACCTAACTGAGGAACAATCACTTCCACAATCGCCATCGATAAACGCCTCCTACGGGAACAGATTGTACCCGTTTCGGGTATAGTTCGATGTAGGGAGACAACGATGCGAACTCTATGGATTGCAGCAGCTCTATTGGCGGCGACGGCGGTCGGCGCAGCGCAACAAGACGCCAAAGCGTTTCTCAAACAGGTGCAGCAAAAGTATCGCAACGCGAAGTCGTGGGAGATGCAGGTCGATATCACCGTGGAGACCAGTTTCGGCGGCAACATGAACCGTCAGCAGGTGCGTTCCACAGTGGCGATGCAGCGTCCGAATCGCGTGGCGGCGAAACTCGGCGCGAGCATGATGATGCCCGAACGCGAACTCTACTCCGACGGGCGCACAATGTTCGTCTATGTGCCCAGCGGAAAGCAGTATATGCAGCAGCCTGCACCGTCCAACTTCTCAGGTGATAACATCCAGTTTCTGGGGGAAGCAGGGCTGCTCATCGGATTGATGGAGCGAGATCTTGACCAGGTGGGCCCGAACGCGAAGTTCCAGTTTCGCGGCAATCAAACCATCAACGGTCGCCAAACCCGAATCGTGGAAATCACCACCAACGAAGGCAATAGCACCGTGAATGTGCGCCTCTTTGTCGGAACGCAAGACCAACTCATCTATCGGGTGGAGTTGAATCAGACCATGCGCGCTCCGAGCGGTCAGGGCGGGGGTCAACAGCAGCCGCAGTCGCTGACCACCAAAGCGACGGCGAATGTGCGCTATCTCAGTTTTGACCGTCCGATACCTGTGGCGCGCTTCCGCTTCACGCCGCCCAAAGACGCCAAAGAGGTCAAGCCTCAGCAGCAAGGGCAGCCGCAAACGCCTCGGGGGCAGGGCGACGGGAAATAACTGTTGCCTTGCTCGAGCGTCGCGCTCTAACCCTGCGCGCACGCCGTGCAAAGCCGATAGCGACTAGACTGGGTGACTCGCGGCGCGACCTGTGGCATAAATCGCTTCCCCTCGCGCCGAGACAACTCTCGGTCGGCATCCTCGAGATAGAAGAGCGCGTAAGCAAGCGACGCCCATCGCATGCATGAGCTATTCGTGTAGGCACGGCTTGCTATAAGTAGTTCACCCTCCACTGCAACACTGTAGGTCGCCCTGTTCGATAATCCGCAAGCAGATACAACTCTGGTGCTTCTCGGGTACCCGCTTGCCCAAAGAGCGGTCGCAAGAACTCTGGCAGTGGCGCAGGCTTCATAGCTATCGTCCTCGCTTGACCAACACGACGCAGAGCTGCTCGAGATCGGCGGCGGGGCGCACTGTTGCCTTTTTGACGGAGTATTGTCGGTCGATCCAGACGCGCTCGATGACGCCAATCGGCAGGTTTGCGGGGTACTTGCCGCCCAGTCCTGCGGTCACAACAGGATCCCCTTCTTGGACGGGTGCTTCAGGGGGGATGAAATTCAAGAGCAGCATGCTTTCGCCGCGCCCTTCGCAGACGCCGATGCTGGGTTTCTGAGCGTTGAGGACTTTCGCGCTGACTGCCATGCGTGGGGCGATGAGCAGCCGCACAATCGCGCTGTGGGGGTCGGCGCGTTCCACCACGCCCACTACCCCCTCGCCTGTGACCACTGGCGCGCCGGGTAGCACCCCGTCGCGTGCGCCGCGATCGACAATCAGCGTCTGCTGACCCGACTGCGGATAGGTGGCGACGACCCGACAGCCCACCCAATCGCTGGGTAGCAGCGGTCGCAGGTTCAGCATCTTGCGCAACGCTTCGTTCTCGGCTTGCGTCGCGCGCAGGTGGGCAAGTTCTTGCTTGAGTCGTGCGTTTTCAAGCGCGAGGTGGTCATATTCGCGCAACGCTTCGCGCGCTTGGGTGAGCGTGGCAAGCAGTTGCCCCGCGCTGTCCGTCGCCGACTGTGCGCCACGCTGGAGGGGCAAGAGCAAGCCGCGTATTAGCGCAGTCAACGGGTTCCACTCGCCGTGATGCACGCGATGATTGTGATACACGCCCAGTGTCAGCCCGAGCGCCGCCAAGACGAGCCAAGCCCCACGACGGCGTCTCATACCACTCACCTCTTGCGCGGTGATTGCGCCGTCTGTAGCACCTTGCGCAGCATCGGGTTATTCTCCAACTCTTCCAGCACCTTGCCTGTGCCCAGCACCACCGCCGAGGTCGGGTCGCTGGCAACATACACGGGCATCTGCGTTTCATGTTGGAGCAGCTTGTCCAGCCCGCGCAACAGCCCACCGCCGCCACACAGTACGATGCCGTAGTTCATGATGTCAGCAGCGAGTTCGGGCGGCGTGATTTCGAGGGTCTGCTTCACCGCTTCCACAATCGCGTTCACAGGTTCGGCAATCGCATGGCGTACCTCCTCGGAGGTCACCACGACGCTGCGAGGCAACCCGCTAATCAGGTCGCGCCCTTTCACCT
>JARJMV020000274.1 GCA_029335935.2 bacterium | reverse complement strand
ACTTGGGCATTAACTACACCCTGAACCTCATCGGCACGGTGGTGTCGGAGGACGCGAGCGGAGCCATCATCCGCTGGGCAGCCGATACGAACCCCAATCAGTGCATCCCAGTGAATCTAAACGGTACAGAGATTAATGTACTCATCACCCGCCTTGCAGGGACGCTGCAGGCGCGAGTGACGCCGATAAGCTGCCGTGCAAATCCCTACAATACTAACTGGCAGGCAGTAACGCTCCAGTTTGAAGACAACGGCGGCGACGAGAATAACTTCCTGTTGGTGGAAGGATATGTGTTCTGTTTCGAGAATCCGCAATTGTTGGCCGAAGCCCGCATTTTCAACATGGACTGGGAAGCCTACGGCGGCGGCTTCACGGGCGTGTTCGGGAATGTGAATGGCGACGGCGTGGTGGATGACGCGGACTTGCTGCAGGTGCTATTCAACTTCGGCTCGGACGATGCCGCCTCCGACGCGAACGGCGACGGCGTGGTGGATGACGCCGACCTGCTGCTGGTGCTATTCAACTTCGGCGCGACCTGCGGCGGCAACAACTAAGTTAGGGGTAATATGCCCCGTTCGTCGAGCGCGTTTTTGAGGGCGTGCGTTAGGCGCAGTTCCCCTGCGTTGAGTGGCGAACGGTGCAACTCCCCGTCCGAGTGAGCGCGTAGCCAATCCGCGCCGTTCAACACGCGATATTTCGACTTTAGTGTCCGCACACGCTGAATCAGCAACTCGCTCAGCCCGCTCGCGTCGGCAGCGACATACAGTACGCCGCTGCCCGCATGCGCCATCGCCGAGACGCCCTGCAGTTCCGTCCAGCGCGCCATCGCTTCGCCCACTTCGTTGGGACGCAGAAAGATTTGCATCAGCAGCGGATGCGTGCGTGGGGCGAGCCAATCGCGTAGGTGTGCGAGTTGCGTCGCGTCAATCGGCTCGGCTGGGTAGCCCTGCGCGTGGAGCTGCTGCACCTGCCACGGCACGCCTTCGGGTCTGCCGGAGAACTCCATCCAGACATACGGCAAAGGCGGCGAGGTATCTGTTTCGGGTTGCGGTTGCGGTTCGGGCGAGGCGAGCGTACGGGGTTGTGCAAGCGTGGGCGCGTCCATCACCCCTACCCCGCCGTAAACCGTCAGCGTACGGGGGCGCGACAACGGCTCGGAGGTAGCCCCCACCACTGTCAGGGTTTGCCGCGAGGTCATCTCGCCCCACTCCCACTCCACCTGCGACACGGCGCGCAGCCCCGATAGCCCCTGAAACGCTCCGCCGCGCAACGCCGCGACGCTGATCCCATCAGGTTGAATCGGTAGACGCATCAGCGATGCAAGCGTGGCGGGCAGGTCCTGCCAAGTGGTGAACCAGCCGACCGCCTCGAACTGCGCAGGCGCAGGCTGCACTTTGAGCGTAATCTCTGTAATCACTGCCAGCGTACCCCACGCGCCGCACAGCAGGCGGTGCAGGTCGTAGCCAGCGACACTCTTGACCACCTTCGCGCCGCTTTTGAAGGCAACGCCGTCGGGCAGCACGGCGCGTAGCGCCAGCAATCGGTCGCGCGGCGTCCCGTACCTGTAGCGCCACGAACCCGAACGGTTGCTCGATACAATCCCACCGATAGTCGCCTCCGTCGGCAGCGCAGGGTTCCACGGCAGGTACTGGTTGTACTCACGCAGCACATCTTGCACCTCTTGAAGCGTTATGCCTGCGCCGACGGTTAGCACCAAGTCTTGGGGCGAGTAGTCTACCACGCGGTTCAGGCGGCGCGTGCTAAGCAGCCACCAAGGGCGTTCGTGTGGGCTGAGATGCGTTAGGTGTGTGCCGTTGCCGGCGACGATGCACGGGAACCGCCCACCATGGGCGTATTCCATCAGGGCGCGCACTTCCGCCTCGCTCTCTGGCGTCACAACAGCGGCGGGCAGGGCGTCGCCTATTCGGTACGATTCGGTATCCTCGCCTATGCCCGCCGCGCCCACTATCGCGTAGAGACCTTCACGCATGTCCTTCGTGGCTTGGACAGTCTTGTCCAAGCCCTGTGCGCAGCCGTTCTTGGCGTCGCACCTACAGCACAGCGCACGGACAGGAATGTCCGTGCTACAGTGGCTGGGACATTCTTGTCCCAGCAGCACTCGTCAGCAGGGACGCCGACGGTACGACGCACGGACAGGAATGTCCGTGCCACAAGAGCTTACAGCCGAATATCGATAATTCCCGATACCCCTACGCCCTCCACGCGATTAATGCTGCGTTGGGGGTTCTTTGTGGAGATGGGGATAAGCGCACGCAGACGCACATCGCGTCCCAAGAAATCGCCCTCCACCTGCGCCACTGCCTGTACCTTGCGCACCAGCTCGGGCTTGCCCATCACTTGCACTGCGCCGATATATGCACCGTTGCCCGCGCTGATAATCGGAACTACCTTCGTCGCAAAGTTCTTGTCGGGCTTCGTGTTGGTGAGGCGGTTAATCGCGCGATCCATATCGCCGCCGAACCGATCGACCACCACAGCGACGCCGCCTGCCTTGAGAATCTTATCCAGTTGGGCATAGCCCACTACACCGCCCAGCGTCACCAACACTCCCAGTGCAAATGCGCGTAGTTGATGTTTCATAGTCATCCTCCATCGGTAGTATACCCTATCCATCAGACGCCCAAGCAGGAGTTGCGTTTCTGACGGCGAACCTGCCCTGCATGACCCGCGTGCTTTACTACGAGGACGCCGACGCTACGATTGTACCCCATTCATAATACCCGATTTCAATCTTGTTGGGCAATGTTCGAGATGGGCATCTTTTTGTCTTAGGGTAGAATGGGAAGGGGTCATAGATTTTCGCCTTGTTTTTCGCCTTGTTCGAGGAGGTAGTTGCGCAGGATTGTGATGATGCGCGTGCTGAGTGTCTTGGAGAGTTTGAGCGGTGGGCGTTTAGGCATTTTGCGTGTGCCGTACTGGTGGTAGAGGGCGTAGGGGGTGCGTGTGCCGTAGACCAGCGCGTCTGGTGAGGCGTCGGCGATGGAGTCGCTGGTGATGGAGGCGAGGGATGCGCGTAGCCTGCCTGAGCGTGTGAGGATGGGTGCGCCTGGGTATCGCTTGGCTTTGTATCGTGCGTAGCGTGGGCTGAGTGGTGCGAATGGGGGGTTGCCTTCGTAGCGGCCTTCGCGTGCGAGGTAGTTTTCGGTGTAGTGTTGCAGGAGGGGGAGGATGCGCTCGAAGGCTGGTTGGAGGTTTTCAACGCGTTGATAGACGAGCATCACGCGCTTGAGTGGTTTTTCGTCGGGATATTCGATGTGGAGGTGGAGTTTGAAGGGCATGATGTCGTTGTTAGTAGACTCGGACAAGGTTGCCGTGTTCATCGAATGAAGAGATTCGGGGCGGCTTCCACGCTGGCTCTTCGAAGTATTCGAGGACGACGACTTTTTCGGGGTTGACTTCTGCCATATATCTCAGGTCTCTATTGGCAGCGACTTCGGGGGGTAGGTAAAAGAACTCGTAGATATCCACTACTGTTGGGGCGTTGCCGATTTGCCCGTCGAGTTCTGGTATTTCTGGTGTGCGCCAGGGGTCGCCCGGCTTTTCGGCGATGGCGAGCACATCGCCGCGCGTGAGTTGTGGTACGCCCTTGCCGATTTCGCCGCCGCTCCATCGTACCCATTCGTGGTTGTTGATTATCACGCGTGCTGGCATAGCAGTCCTATTATACCCTTAAGGCAGATTGTGGATTGCTCGCCAGAGAGGGATGGTTATGCTCTGCAGGCGTGCGGGTTCGAACAGCCTGTTTAGCGCGATGGCGACAACCTCGAAGTGCTGCGCAAAGGCGTTGATTCAGGTCAAATCGGGGAAGGTAAGCGTGCGCGATATTCGTGAGTTCGCCCATGTGGTGGAGCGTGAGGGGGCGACGCTGGGGCTTTTTCTCACGCTGGAGCCGCCGACCACACCCATGCTACGCGAGGCAGAGCAAGTGGGCTACTACACCTCGCCGCTAGGCAATCGGTTGCTCCCGCGCTTACAGGTGCGTACCGTAGGGCAGTTGCTGACAGGCGATGGATTCGCTATCCCCAGCTCAGCGCTACTGATGGGTGTGCAGCAAGCCGAGCGCGTCGCGCCCGACGCAGCACAGCAACGAATACCGTTGGACTGAGGATCGGGTACAATCTTTACACCGACACGCCCCCGTAGCTCAGTGGACAGAGCGCAGGCCTCCGGAGCCTGGTGCGCAGGTTCGATTCCTGCCGGGGGCGCGAAACAGGTTCAAAAACGCCCCTCTTTCGAACAACCGTTCAATAAAACAACCCGTGAAAGCCTCAGGCCCCTACACCGAACCGTGCAGGATTTTCTCCTGACGCTTCAGGCAACCCGCCACCCCCGAACGGTAGACACAGCCAGTGTATGTCTAAGACCGTTCCTGAACTACTGCGAACATCACGCCATCCACACCCCCGACGCCTTCACACGCACCCACTGGCTCGAATTCCTGCACCAGACTCGGCAACTCGACGCCAGCGCGTGGACGATTCGCAACTATGCCCGAATCGCCCGACAATTCCTGAACTGGTGCGAGCGCGAAGGGGTACTGGAGAATAACCCCAGCCGTACCCAAGACCTGCCCCGAAAGCCTGAACCGAACCCGCAACCCCTCTCGCTGGTGCAGGTACGCCGATTGCTGGACGCGCTTAACGGCTCGCATTGGCTGGAAAAGCGCAACTACGCTCTCGCACTAACCCTGCTCGATGTAGGGCTTAGACGCTCTGAAGCGCTCCAGATGACCGTTGCCGATGCCTACAGCGGTGTGATTCGCGTGCAGGCGAAAGGGGGACGCTTCCACACGGTATTTCTCGCCCCCGAAACGCAACTCGCTATAAGACGCTACCTGCGAGCCTTCACCCGCCATACAGGAACCGCTTTAGGCGAATACGAACCGCTATGGCGCGCCCGAAACGGACAGCCGCTGGAAGCCAGCGGCCTGCGGCGTGTATTCAGCAAAGTCAGTACCGCGTTAGGCGAGCGCGTCTACCCCCATCGGTTGCGCTCGACTTGCGCTACCTTGCGCTTGGCTGTAAGCGGAAGCCCTGAGATGGTGCGAGAATGCTTGGGGCATATAGACCGCTCCAGCTTGGAGCATTATGCCCGATTAGCCTCAGAAGACAAAGCGAGAATCCTTCGCGAAACCTCACCTGTGAACCTGCTCCACAACAGGAAACCGCGCGAGCAGAGGAGGTGATGGAGGTATAATCTACACAGCCTGCTGGTGGAACGCTTTGACCCTGCTTTCGCGTTTCCATCAGCAGGCTTGGAAAGCAGGGTGGAGCCGTGAATGCACAGCAGTTTCTCCTTCGCGAATACTTGGGGCTGTTATGGCGAGATTCAGCCTTCCAGCAAGATTGGCGAGCCGCTCGTGCAGGCGAGCTGGACTTCCACGACTTCGCGCGAAAGTGGCGTCTACCCCGCCTGCTCAGGCGAATCCTGCTGGACGCCTCACGCGAAAGTGAGGAGCCTACCCTACAACGCCTCCAAGAGAAGATTCCTGCGCTGGAAATTTCAGGGCTCTCTCTCATCTCACCTTCAGGCGTGATGGTGGGGCCCGAAACGCCCGAAAAGCCTCTGCAGGGGCTACCTCAAGCAGAGCCAAGTGCTGAAACTCGCGAAGCCTACCTCGCGCGGGTGAAACTCCTGCTGGAGCAGGAACGCAACTTTG
>JARJMV020000273.1 GCA_029335935.2 bacterium | reverse complement strand
ACACTACGGCGCTTGTGCACACGCCTCCGCATACTGCCCCGACTCAGGGAACGGAATCTTGGGGCAGAAGTAATGCTTCGGCACGGTGTGCGGACACTGGTTCAGTCGCGCACGCTCGCGTGGATGCGTCGCGCGCACCCACTTCGAGTGCCCATCGTAAAACTGGAAGTTCGCGCCGTTAGCATGCGCGATCGATGGACAGTCGTTCAACTCGGGACCGCCCGGACGCCATGTGATTGCCCAGAAGTAGCCGTCGTTGAGCGTCTCGCCCTCGTCGACCAGCTGCACAAACTCGCCTGGACGCTCCACTACAGGCTCGGGAATGAACCCCGCCACAGCGTTCATGGAGTAGCTGAGCTTCTTCTCGCGCCCGCGCCGATCAGAGGGGCAGATGTAGATGTCGGGATTCTTCACATACGGATAGATGGCGCCCTTAGTCACATGACCCCACAACAGCCAGATACCGCTCACCTGCGAATCGGGGTTCGACGCCTGCACCAGCACAGGAAAACAGGGCACCCACTGCCCTTCCAGATACGCGCGGAACCCCGTCATCCAGTAGGGCCAGTCAGGAGCGCGCCACTCGCCCGGACAACGACCACCATCCGCAGGCCCAGGATTGCGCCCGTCAAAGTCGGCACGATACATCGCAAATGCCGTGCCCAACTGACGCAGGTTCGATAGACAGGTCGGCTGACGCGCCTTCTCGCGCGCCTGCGCAAACACCGGGAATAGTATCGCCGCCAAAATCGCGATAATCGCTATCACCACAAGCAACTCGATGAGCGTAAACCCTCGCTTATGCATGTCAGCCTACGCTCCTAATTATACACCAGAACCTGCTGATGATGGGAGTACGAATGTAGAGTTCACCAGTGCATCGGCGCACGATGGCGCGGTGCTGTTTTTGACCCCCTCCGTAGGTTCCCCCTACTGCGTAGGGGGAACCGATTGGCGGCACGGTTCCCTCTGCTTGTAGGGGGAACCGATTGGCGGCACGGTTCCCACTGCTTGCAGGTATGCCGTTCACGGGGCAGGCAGGAGAGAACGCAAGACGGGAGAGACGATTTAACCTTTGAGAAACTTAAACGCACGAAGCGGACTTCAACGACAGGAGCCCTCGCCTCAGCGCTGAATCTTGCGTTTTCGAGGAGAGCAACGATGCGACGCGTTCTTGGTGTGTGGATGCTTGTCGGATTGGTTGGTGTGGGATTGACCCAGCCTGTGGACCCGCGCCGTTTCCCCGCGCAGCGCCTGAGCCGTCCGCCGGTGATTGACGGCATCGTGAACACCGACGAGTGGGCGGAAGCGTACAGGGTGGAGCAGTTCTGGTCGCCCTCGCGTCAGCAGGTGGGCGCGTTCCCCACACGCGCCTACATCGGCTACGACCACGAGGCGATTTATGTGGCGTTCATTTGTGAGGATCCGAACCCTGAGTTGATTCAGGCGCGTGAGACCAAGCGCGGCGGCTACTTGGAGAACGACGATACCGTGATGGCGCTGATTGAACCGCAAGCGCGCGGGCTGGAGCCGTACACCTTCACGGTGAACGCGCGTGGGGCGCAGACAGACGATTTCCCCGCAGGCACAACGGAGAACATCCGCTGGCGCGGCGATTGGCAGGCGGCGGCGCGTATCGTAGCGAACGGCTGGCAAGCGGAGATGCGCATCCCGTTCCGTATCCTGCGCTACGCGCCCAAGCAGAATCGGTTCGGCGTGATTCTGGAGCGGTATATCCCACGCCTGAACGAGATTTACACCTTCCCAAACATGGGCGCGTTCTACTCCACGCGGCGTCAGAGCCTGTGGATAGGGTTGGAGCCGCCCCCGCCGCGCTATCCCGTCATCGTGTTGCCTTACTTCACGGGCGACAGCGACCCCGATACGACACGCGCCCGCAGCGGTTTAGACCTGCGCTACACCATCGGCGACCCGCTCACGGCGCTGCTGACGCTCAAGCCCGACTTTCGAAATATCGCAGCGGATGTGGCGAGCGTCGACTTCTCCTACACCGAGAAGGTGCTTGCTGAGACGCGCCCGTTCTTCCAAGAGGGCGCGGAGTTCATGCCGCCGCGCGCCGCGTTCTACAGCGTGCGTGTGCAAGACCTGAGCGCGGGGTTGAAGGCGTTCGGCTCGCTGAACGACTGGCGCTACGGCGCGATGGCGGGCGAATATGCCCTGAACGGGCGCAAACGGCAGTTCGGCGTCGGGCGCATCCGCTACCAGTTCGCCGAACGCTCGTTTATCGACCTGCTGGGGATGCGCTTGCAGGGGGATGTGCAGGAAGAGACGCTGGGCGCCATCCTCGACTCGCGACGCATCACGGGCGACGGCGAGTGGCGGCTCGTCGGCACATACTACCAACTCAACGGCGACCGCGATGGCGTGTACCAACAGTATACGCTGCAGCGCAACGCGCCCGAGCGCGCGCCCAACTACCAACTGCAATACACCGACATCGAGCCGAACTATCGCCCGCGCTTGGGCTTCGCGCCCGAAACTGGCTATCGCGGATTACGGTTCGGAGTGCTGTGGTTCGACCGTCCCGAAAGCGAGCGGCTGCTCTACACCGAGACGCGCCTGGATCTCAGCCGCCGCACGCGCTACGGCGGCGCGCGCCTCGACGAGGGCGGAACCCTAAGCCTCCAGTGGCTCTACGCCTCGCAAAATCGGCTGACCCTCACGGCGGATTACCTCAACCGACCGCCGAACATCGACCGCACGCTTGGGGTGGAGTATGCTTGGAATGTGCTGGACATCTATCGCACGGGTAGCCTCGAGCTGCGCGCGGGCGACCTGAACGGCGGACGCAGCCTCTATGCTCGATTCGTGCAGTCCTACGAGCTCGCGCCCCGATTTCGCGTGCGCTTGGACGCCGAAAACTTGGAAATCCGCTACGCCGACGCGCCGACCGACCGCGCCCGTCAACTTATCTTCACCGTGAACTATGAGATAGACCCCGAACGCGCGATTGGCGGTCGGATGGTGCTGAACCGTCTGGAGTTCGAGGGCGATGTGGAGTCCACGCGCAACTTCTATCTCACCTACCTGCAGCGCGTGCGGCGCGGTTTTGACCTGTTCATCATCTACGGCTTGCCCAACGCCAATCGCAGCCAGAACCGCCTGGCGGTGAAGATTGTCACGCCGTTGGAGTTTTAGCCGAACTGGTAGGGCGGTCGGTACACGCCGCGCTCGGTGATAATCGCGGTGATGAGCGCGGCGGGCGTGACATCGAACGCGGGGTTCAGCGCGGGCACGCCCGATGGGGCGACCTGCAAGCCGCCGATGTGTGTTATCTCGGCAGGGTCGCGATACTCTATCGGGATTGCGCCGCCGTCGGGCGTGGCGGGGTCTATGGTCGATATCGGCGCGGCGATGTAGAACGGCAGGTGGTGATGATGCGCCAGCACCGCCAGCGTGTAGGTGCCGATTTTGTTGGCGGTGTCGCCGTTGGCGGCGATTCGGTCTGCGCCTGCTATCACCGCGTCCACCTTGCCCTGCGCCATCAGCGTCCCTGCGGCGCTGTCGGCAATCAACTCGAAGGGTATCTGCTCCTGCAGCAGCTCCCTCG
>JARJMV020000229.1 GCA_029335935.2 bacterium | reverse complement strand
GGCGATGCCGACCGCCAGTGTGGGGTGATACACGCGCAGCGCCAGTAGCGTCTCGCCCACGATGGGGTTCGTATGGATAACATTCAGGTGGAGGAGGGTGTCGCCGAGTGCGGTAATCGCGCCGCTCATGCCAATCAGCGTCATTAGGAACAGCGCGCCGAGCGTCGCGACGCCTGTCCAGCCCTGCCCGCGCAGGGGGAACCGCGCCCCGCCCGAGGCCCACCACGCCGTGAGGATAATCCACATCAGCAGGATGAAGGTGTTCAGCAGGTGCGCCGCCATCCACACCGCCCGCGCATACGAGACATCTGTCGCCACGCGCTCAAACAGCACCAACCCCGCGCCAACCAACGCCTCCAAAATCATAAAAATTAGGCTCATCAGCGCACCGAGCCGCACGATATGCCTGCGCGGGTAGGCCCGAAACGCCCAGATGAACATCCCCAGTACCATCAGGAACGCCAACCCACTGGTGAGGCGATGCCCAAACTCCACGAAAGTATCCAGCGAGCCAGAGAGGGGCACCACTTGCCCGTTGCAGGTCGGCCAGTGGCTGCCGCACCCCGCGCCGAAGCCCGTTGCACGCACAAATGCGCCCCCAAGAATCACCAACACATTAAAGGCTAACACCAGCCAAGCGTACTTCGCAAAGCGTGTCATGGCATGTGAAGTATACCCCAACGCGCCACTGAGTCGGCTCAAACCAGGTACAATTCCGACGCCATGCCGCGCCCGACGCTGGTGATTATCGACGGACATAGTTTGCTCTATCGGGGCTTTTACGCCACGCGCCCGCTGACCACCTCCGACGGACGCCCCACCAACGCCGTCTACGCCTTTACCAACATGCTGCTCTCGATGCTGGAGCAGTTCCAACCCGATGCAATTGTGGCGGCGTTCGATGCGCCCGCGCCCACCTTTCGGCACGAAGCGTTCACAGAATACAAGGCGCACCGCCGCGAGACGCCCGACGAGTTCCGCCCCCAAGTGGAGATGACCCGCCGCCTGCTCGAAGCGATGGGCGTGCCCACCCTCAGCGAGGAAGGCTTCGAAGCAGACGACTTGGTCGGCGCGCTCGCCCGCTATGCCGTCCAGCACGGCTACGACGCGCTCATCTTCACGGGCGACCGCGACCAACTCCAACTCATCAACGAGCATGTGCGCGTGTTCGCCCCCATCCGCGGCGTGTCGGAACTGCAAGTGTTCGACGCCGATGCCGTGCGCCAAAAGTACGGGTTGAACCCCACGCAGATTGTAGAGTTCAAAGCGCTCTGCGGCGACCCGTCCGACAACATTCCCGGCGTGCCTGGTGTCGGCGAGAAGACCGCCGTGAAACTGTTGCAACAGTTCGGGAGCGTGGAGAACCTGCTCACCCACTTAGACCAGGTGGAGCCAGAGAAGTTGCGCGAGGCCATCCGAGCGCATGCCGACCAAATCCGCCAGAGCCGCATGCTGGCGACGATTCTGGACAATGCGCCGTTGCCCCTCACGGAAATCCCACGCTTGGAGCTGACTCCCGAGCGTGTGCAGGCGCTGCATCGCGTGTTGGAAGAGTATGAGTTCCGCTCGATTCTGAAGCGGCTGCCCGCGCTTATCGGTCGCTACCGCTCCGATGCGACGCCGCTGCCCGTACAGTCGGTCTACGAGACGCTGACGCCGGAGGTCTTGCGCTCCCCTGACGAGGCGACGCTCGCGCAGCTGCTGGAAGGCGACGCGCCTGTCGGGGTGCGCCTGGTGGGTTCGTTGAATCGCCTGCGCGACGCAACCATAGAGGGCGTTGCGCTCGCCGTCGCGCCCGACCGAGCCGTGTGGCTGGAGTTGCAGGGCAGCCTGTTCCTCCCAGAGCCGCTCACGCGCCTGCTCAGCGACCCCCAGCGCGCCCGAATCGCGTGGGACATCAAAGCCGAATCGTTGCTGCTGCGAGGCGCAAGCCTCGAGGCGACGCCTGCGTCGTTCGACGCGCTACTGGCTGCCTACCTGTGGCAACCGAGCCGCGCGACCTATGCGCTGGAGTGGCTCAGTGAAGACCTGCTCAGCCTGCGCCTGCCCGACGAACCCCACTTGCGAACCGCCGCCGAAGCGTGCGCCCTCATCCTCATGCAGCCGCGCCTACGCGATATCCTGCAACGCGAGCAGACCCTCAGCGTACTGGAGCAACTCGAAATCCCGCTCGCGCCCATCTTAGCCGAGATGGAATGGCACGGCGTGCGACTCGACGCGCCCTACCTGCAAGAGCTTTCCACGCGACTGGCAGCGGATATCGACGCCGTCGCGCAGGACATCTATACCCTTGCGGGCGAGACCTTCAACATCGCCTCGCCCAAGCAGCTCGGCTCAATCCTGTTCGAGAAACTCGGACTGCCCGTCGTCAAGAAGACTAAGACGGGCTACTCCACCGACGCGGAGGTGCTGCAGACGCTCGCCGCCGAACATCCGATTGCCGCACTGATTGTCAAGCATCGCGAGCTGAGCAAGCTGCGCTCCACCTACGCCGAGGCGCTACCCAAACTCATCAACCCGCTCACAGGACGCATCCACACCAAGCTGAACCAGACCGTGACGGCGACGGGTAGGCTCTCCAGCAGCGAGCCGAACCTGCAGAACATCCCCATCCGCACCGAGATCGGGCGCGAAATCCGACGCGCCTTCGTCGCCGACCCAAACTACACGCTCCTCTCGCTGGACTACTCGCAAATCGAGCTGCGTATCTTGGCGCACATGTCGGGCGACCCGATGCTGATGCAGGCGTTCGAGCGCGGCGAGGACATCCATACGGCGACCGCCTCCATCTTGTTCGGTTTGCCCCCTCAACAGGTCGACAAAGAGTTGCGCCGACGCGCCAAGACGGTGAACTACGCCGTGCTGTATGGCATGAGCGACTACGGGCTATCGCAGGAGCTGGGCATCGGCGTCGGCGAAGCGAAAGCGATTATCGAACAGTACTTCCAGCGATTCCCGCAGATTAAGGCGTTCACGCAAGCGATACTGGACGAGGCGCGCGCGAACGGGTATGTGCGCACGCTGCTGGGACGCAAGCGTTATATCCCCGAACTGCAGAGCGCGAACCGCAACGAACGGCTCGCCGCCGAGCGCGCCGCGATTAATATGCCGTTTCAAGGCACTGCCGCCGACATTATGAAGCTGGCGATGCTGCGCGTGCATCAGCATCTGCCCGCCATCGAGCCGCGCACGCGCATGCTCCTCCAAGTGCATGACGAGCTGCTGTTAGAGACGCCCGACGCGCCCGACGCGCTGGATGCCATCACACACGCCATCCGCGCCGAGATGGAGCAGGCGTACCCCCTGCGCGTACCGCTCACTGTGGAAGCCAAAGTGGGAGGCAACTGGCGCGATATGACGCCTGTATGAGCCTTATTGTTTTCGCGTGTGCGCTGACCCTTTGTGCCATCTCCGTCCCTGCCGACGAGCGGCGCTTGGACAGGACTGCCCAAGCCACAGGTGCGACGCCACTCTTGGCGTCGCGCTGTCTCGCCTTCGCCCACAACAGGTACAATTAACTCCGCTATGAGCACCTTCGTTCCGCTGACGGTTGTGCAGCTACCCATGAGCAAGCCGCGCCGACGCACGCGAGAAGTCAAAGTCGGCGACATCGGTATCGGCGGCGACAACCCCATCC
>JARJMV020000254.1 GCA_029335935.2 bacterium | reverse complement strand
TCCTGTGGTAGTGGTGTGGGATCGGGCGTCGTATCACACGGCGCGTGTGGTGGAGTCGCGGTTCGGGGCGTGGGCGTCGCGTGGGTTGTTTGTGTATGTGTTGCCTGCGTATAGTCCGCAGTTGAACTTGGTGGAGCGGTGTTGGTTAGAGTTGAAGGCGCGTTTGTTGCCGCGTCGTTGGTATGCGGATGTGTGTGCGTTGCGTGCGGGTGTAGAGGCAGGGTTGGAGGCGTTGGCGGCTCAGGTAGAACAGGGACTTTTTAATATTTGAGGAACTTAATATGAATATGTGGACCGTTATTAGACATCGGTCGGTGTTTGCGCTGATGAGCGCGTTGGCGTTGGTCGGTATGAGCGGTGCGCAGTCGTTGACTTGGCTGGGTGTTGTTTCCGCTGATGCATACGAAAGCGAGGCGACGGGCGTGTCAGCGGACGGGCGCGTTGTGGTGGGCACTTCACGCGCTTCTGCGCCGCGCGCATTTCGCTGGACACGCGAGAGCGGGATGCAAGATTTGGGCACAATCGGCGGCATCTTGGCTCTGGGTACTGCCGTCTCTGCCGATGGGCAAACGATAGTGGGCTATTCCAGCGATACTAATGGAAACCTCTTGGGATTCCGTTGGCGGAACGGGCAGATGACCTCGCTGGGCGCGTTATATGTTCTCTGGAGTGAGGCGTATGGCGTTTCCGCAGACGGCGCGGTGATTTCGGGGCATGCGTTCTGGGGCTACAGCTTTATCGCCGTGCGCTGGGACAACGGCGTGATACGCAACTTGGGCACGCTTAGTGGCGCGAATGCCAGCCGCGCGTGGGGCGTGTCGGGCGATGGGCAGGTGGTCGTCGGCGCGGCGTTCTACCCCAGCCAAGGGCTTCCAGAAGCGCGCGCCGTGTACTGGAGAGGCAACGCCATCCACCAACTCGGCGCAGTGGATGGCTACCGCCGCAGCTGGGCGTTCGCGGCGTCCCACGACGGCAGCGTGGTGGTCGGCTATGCCCTCTCGGACAACGAGAACGGACCCTCCACCAGCATCCGCTGGGTGAACGGTCAGCCCCAGAACTTGGGCTGGCTGTCAGGCGCCGACCCTGACGGCAGCATCGCCTACGGCGTGTCGGGCGACGGCGAGATTGTGGTGGGCAACTCCGACGGACGCGCCTACCGCTGGACGCCTCAAACGGGCATGCAGAACCTCAACACAGTCTACGCCCACTTGCTTACCGATGGCTCTCGCCTCCACTCCGCGAACGCAATCTCGCCTGACGGACGATTCATCGTGGGAACTGGCTACAACGCCGCTACACAGCGCACGGAAGCGTTCCTGCTGGACACTTGTAGCGTGCATAACGGCGATGTGAACGCGAGTGGCTGCGTGGATGACGCCGATTTGCTCCAAGTGCTGTTCCACTTCGGTCGGGCGGGGCAAGGCTTGGGGCGCTTGGATGTCAACTGCGACGGTATCGTGGACGACGCCGACTTGCTGGTGGTGCTGTTCAACTTCGGCGCAGGGTGCTAACGCTGCAGGATTTGATGCATCGCCCACTCGATGCCGCGGCGCAGCTGCGCGTAGCCGCGTAGGTTGCCTGCATAGCGTTGCATCTGCTCGCGTTCACTCTCGGCGACGGCGTGCAGGGTGCGCTGTGCCTGCTGCGCCCACCGTTCCGTCTCCAGTCGGCGAAGCGCCTCGCGAATCGGTTGCTCGTCCAGCCATTGAGCGATCAGAGGTTTCAGCAGGCACGCGCCTTCCAACAAGGCGTGAAGCCGCCCGCAGCGCACCTCCAGCGACTGGCGTGTGTCCGCCTCCAACGCCGACGCCTGCTCGCGCGAGAACTGTCGCCACTGACGCTCTAAGTACGCCGCATCGATGGGTTCTTCACCGAAGGACTCCACCCAGCGTTTAGACAAGCCTTGAATCTCGTGAGGGGCGTGCGCCGTGAGCCACTGTTGCCATGCGCCTTGCAAGGCGGCGGCGTGGGTCTCGGCGCGTTGGCGCACGCGCAAACGAGCGCGTTGCACCCCCCGTCGGTGTTCAGGCGGCGGCGTGAGCGACTCGAGGCGTTGAATCAGCTGATGACAGTCGTGCAGGGCGTTCAGCGCACGGATGAGGCGACGCAGCCGACGCTTCCAGAGCGCAATGCGCGTTTTCGGGTAGCACCCGCGAAACAGCGTGAGACAGGTCTGCAGCCGATGCGCGGCGTGCAGGGCGTCCTCAAGCGCGGCAGTGTTGTGCGCGTCGAACTCTGTCATCACGCGCTGCAACGCCTGCACAGCCGCTGCAGTCTGGCGCGCCCCGAACGCGCAGTAGCCCTCCTTGCGCATACGCGAAAGTGTACCTGCATAGGGTAGAATTCTGATGGGACGGCATCGGATGCGAAAAGGTCTGATTGGTTGCGGAGTCGCGCTCGTCAGCGCGCTGGTGTGCGGCGGCGGGGCGCTGTTTATCGTGGGTAAGCGCGTGCAAGCGGCAGTCCACCTGCCCGAGCGCACCTTCACCGTGGAGCGCGGCGAAATATCGGTGGAGGTCAGCGAGTCAGGCGCGCTGGAACCCGTGCGTCAAGTGGAGATTAAGTCGCGTGTGCCCGGGCGTATCGAGTCGCTACTGGTGGACGAGGGCGCTGTGGTAGAGCAGGGTCAGCTGCTCGGGCGCATCGACCCACGTGAGATTAAGCAACAGGTCGAGCAGGGCAGCGCGCAGGTCGAGTCGGCGCAGGCGAGTGCGGAGCGAGCGCGTATCGCGCTGGAGATGGAAGCGGCGCAGGCGCGACTGCAACTGCGTCAGGCGCAAATCCGCTACGAAGGGGCGCAACGCGAGGCGGATGTTCAACCCACGCTCACCCGAGCTGCGCTTACCAACGCCGAGAACGCGCTCAGAACCGCCCAAGAGAACTTGCACCTCCTGCGCGAGGTGAAGCACCCGCAAGAGCGCGTGGAGGTCGCCAACGCCGTGCGCGACGCCGAGACACGCCTCCAAGAGGCGCGACGCAACTACGAACGGCTCCAGAACCTGCTGGAAAAAGGCTATGTGTCGCGCCAGCAGGTGGACGCCGCCCAGACCCAACTGGTCAGCGCGGAGAGCCAACTGCGCAACCTCCAACAGCGTCAGCAGCAACTCGCCCAACAGCATCAGATCGAACTCCAAAACGCGCAAGCGCAGGTGGAGTCGGCGCAGGCGGAGCTTGAACGCGCCCGCGCCAACGCCGTACAGGACGAGCTGAAACGCCAAGCCCTCGAAGCCGCGCAGACCGAGCTGCAAAACGCCCGCCTGCGCCTGCGTGAAATCGAGATGCGCCAACTCGAACTCAAGCAAGCCCGCGCCAACGAGCGACAAGCCGTCAGCAACTATCAGAACCTGAAGATCCAGTTCGCCGAGACCGATGTGCGCGCCCCCATCCGCGGCGTGGTGACGCGCCGCTACCGCGAGGTCGGCGAGCTGGTGATGTCGGGCACAACGGGCTTCGGCGAAGGCACGCCCATCTTGCAGGTCGCTGACCTCTCCCAAATGCGCGTGCGTCTCAACCTCAACGAACTCGATGTCGCCAAAGTGCGCGTGGGCATGCCCGTGGAAATCACGGTCGACGCCCTGCCCGACCGCAAGTTCAAAGGTGTGGTGCGCAAGATTGCTCCCGCCGCGCAAAACAGCGGACAGAACACCGCGCTCGGCGTCGTGAAGTTCTCCGTCGAGGTCTACCTCAACCAGACCGACGACGCCCTGCGCCCCGGCATGACCGCACGCTGCCGAATCTTCGTCCAGCGCAAAGCCAACGTGCTGCGCTTGCCTCTGGAGGCTATCGGCAAAGAAGACAACCGAGAGTATGTGCTGCGAATCGTGCCCAACCAGACCGAACCCGATGGCAAGCCGAAGACCGAGAAGGTGTATGTCAAAATCGGGCTGCGCAACGCGAGCCACGCCGAGATTTTAGAGGGGGTGCGCGCAGGCGAGAAGGTGCTCAAACCGCGCTTCACAGGTCCGCAGCGACGCCAGTTCGATATCGACCGAGACCGCAATCAAGAGCAGGAAACAGCCGACGAGTGAGGTATCATATAGAGGGGCTGTACGATGGCATTCACAGTGACGGACTTCGAGGACCTGCTGCGGATACTGGAAGAGAAACCCGAATGGCGTCAGCGCATGCGCGAGGCGATTCTTGGGCGGCAGTGGATGGAGCTGCCTGAGAAGTTCCAGCAGCTGATGGAGATCGTGCAATCGCTTGCGGAAGCGCAGCGACGCACTGAACAGCGCGTGGAGGAGCTTGCGGAAGCGCAGCGACGCACTGACACAACGGTTCAGGAGCTGGTGCAGATTTGGCACGAGATGGCGCGGCGTCTCGAACGGCTGGAGAACTGGCAGCAGGGCGAGACGGGCAGGCGCGAAGGTGAACGCTACGAACGCGATGTGGTGGCGCGTGCGCCCGCGCTCTTCTACGGCGGCAACGGCGGCGGCAGGGGTGAACCCCATGTGCGCCAACAGGTCGCACGATGGCTCGCGCCCTACTTCCAGCAAGGCATCGATATCGAACCGCAGAACGACCCGTTCCTCGCCGATCTCATCTGGTGGAAAGGCGACCATGTGATGGTGGGGGAAATCGGCTTGAAACTGGGCATTAATGATGTGCGTCGCGCCAAAGCGCGCGCGGAAACGCTCCGCCAAGTCGGCGTGAACGCGACGCCCGTTGTTATCGGCGAGGAGTGGGGCACGCCCGATACCGAAGCGATTGCGCAACAGGAAGGCGTCGAGTGGTATGTGCGCGGCGGACTGTCGATAGGCTTTCTGGAGTTCCGTAAACTGCCTGATGGCTACGAGGCGAGTTGATGCTCTCTTGCGACCTCATCATCGTCGGCGCAGGACCGATTGGTCTTGCGGCAGGCATCGAAGCCAAACGCGCCGAACTGGACTTTCTGATTCTGGAAGCGGGCACGATCTGCCAGTCGCTGCTGGAGTACCCGCTCGGTATGCGCTTCTTCTCGCCTGCCGATGAACTGGCGATTGGCGGCTACCCATTCCCCACACCTCACGATGAGAAGCCCACCCGCGAGATGGCAATCAACTATTATCGCAAGGTGGCCTCTGCAGAGAACCTACCCATCCGCACCTACGAGCGCGTCGTTCGGCTCGATCCGTCCGAATCGGGCTATACCCTGCACAGCCTGCGCCTGCCCCATCAACTGCCTGCACAGTATCATACGCGCTGCGTACTGCTCTGCACGGGCGTCTGGGGCAAAGAGAAGCGTTTGTCGGTCGACGGGGCAGATTTGCCCCATGTGCTAACGCGCTACGATGAACCGACGCGGTTTTGGCGCCAGCGTGTGCTGATTGTGGGCGCGGGCAACTCGGCAGGTGAAGCCGCTATCCGTCTCGCCGACGCTGACGCCCGCGTGTGGCTCGCCGTCGACCAACCGACGCTTGAACAGTGTAAGTTCCGCCCCTTCATCCTGCGCGAAATCCAGCTTCGCGTAGAGGAGCATCGCATTACGCCGCTCACAGAGACGCAGATTTTGCGCATTCACCCTGACTGCGTTGACCTCCGCTGCACACAGGGCATCGAGAACCTGCCTGTGGACTTTGTTCTCACGATGATTGGTTTGCAGCCCGACCGGAGCCTGCTCGCGCCGCTGGGCGTACCGTTCGGCGCGGATGGCAAGCCTGTTCACAATCCCGACACCTACGAAACGCCTGCGCGTGGCGTGTTCGTGGCGGGGGCAATCTCGCGCGATGGGTTCGTCTATGTAGCGCGCGAGCGCGTGAAACACTCCATTCAGGCAATCCAGAGAAGCCTTGACAAACGCGCGCGATAGGGTATAATAAGGAGCCTTGCAGCGCGTCGGACGCGCTGCACGCAGAAATACCAAAGGGGGGAGGCGAGACGGGCGCTAATTCGCCGTCCAACACCGTGTAGGAGTCGTCAATCGGCGTCGGTTCCAGCCAAACGGTGCGATTGAAACCCCGATTTGGATCTCTGCCACATAGGCGCTTGTGCCCCTCGGGGCGCGCTGTGAGCGTCTGGTACCGAAACCGACCGCGCAAATACACCCACATCGCCTCCGAGTTCGGGGTAGCCCAGCTGCCCGCGACACTCGGTCGTAGCGCACAGCGACGAGACTATCACACAGACGGGAGATACAACAATGCATAGGGTTGGCATTCTGGGGCGCCGACCTGCGCGGTCGACGGACATCCTCGCGGGGATGTCCTCGCTCTGGCGCAGCGCGCGCGAATGGATTGTACGCATGTTCGCACCTGCGGCGCGAACCGCCGTGGTGCATCCGCTGCAGCAGCCCTTCGAGTACGAGATTGCCC
>JARJMV020000237.1 GCA_029335935.2 bacterium | reverse complement strand
GGTACAATTCAGACATGCTCGAGGTGAGCGTGTTGATACCGAGTTATAATCATGCGCGGTTCCTGCCCGACGCGTTGCAGAGCGTCTTCCAACAGACCTTCACCGACTATGAAATCGTGGTAGTGGACGATGGCAGCACAGACGGCTCGGTAGAGATTCTGCGATCCTATGGCGAGCGCATTCGGCTCTTCACGCAGCAAAATCGGGGCACCTACGCCACACTGAATCGTTGTATCGCGGAGTCGCGTGGGATATACTTGGCGATTCTCAACTCAGACGATTTGTGGATGCCTACCAAGTTGGAGAAGCAGGTGGCATTACTGCGGTCGCATTCGGAAGTGGGGCTGGTGCATACAGGGGGGCATTTTATTGACGGCGCAGGGCGCGTGTTGCCGGGGAATCCGCTCGGGTTTGAGTGGCCTCGCACCTCGACGGGCAATATCATTGAGGCGTTGGTGCGCTGCAACAAGATTATCGCGTCGTCGGTGCTGATACGGCGCGCGTGTTTCGATCGGCTGGGCGGTTTCCGCGAGGATTTGTTCGGGTCGGGCGATTGGGAGATGTGGTTCCGCGTTGCGCTGGAGTACGATATTGGCTACATCGATGCGCCGCTGACGATGTATCGCGTGCATGGCGCGAACGCCTCGTTCCAGCATCGGCGGGTGTACGAAGACGATGTGAAAGTGCGTACGGAGACGATACACGCGAACGAGCCGCGTTTGTGGCAGCGAGCGACTGACCGCAAGGCGATGCGCTTGGCGTTAGCGCACTCCTACGCCTGCTTGGGCACGGAGTATGCACTGTTAGGTGAGCGCAGACGCGCACGCGGGGCGTATCTGCGCTCGTTACAGCTCTATCCACTGCGTTTCAAGAGCCTACTGCGGCTGGGGCTGACCTTTTTGCCGATTAAGCCGCCCCTTTAGCGTCGGCGGGGCTGATTGCGTGGCGCGGGACGAGCAGGCTTCGGTTGAGGTGTCTGCTCCTGCGCCAGCACCTGTCGGAAAGTTGCCTGCACTTCCCACTCCGCCCAGTCTTCAATCGGCTCCCATTCGCGGATGGTCTGCGCGTCGTACTCGGCACGCAGGCTCAGCTTCTCGAACCCCGACGCCTGCACCAGCGAGCCATCCGACAGCGCGTAGTAATAGTCGATTTCGCCAGTGATTTTGCCTTTGAGGGTTCCACGCGGGATGTTGCGGTCGCGCAGGCGCGAGATTTCAATCAGCAGGTCATCCAAGCGGATGTTGATTTCGGCGTTAGTAATCTGCTTCACATGGAGCACAGGGCGTCCACGAACTTCGGTAGCGCCGACTACGCGCACAGTGGCAGGATAGGTGTAGATAGTGGCTTGCTCAATAGAGAGTTTGCCGCCGCGCGTGTCGATGAACGGCGTGGGGTAGCGCACCTCCCACTCATCGCCTTCGCGTACCGAGCCGGGCGGCAGTGGCGCAAATGGTCCGGGCACCACATTCACCCCAATCAGCTGCAGAAAATAGGAGGGGGGCAGTAGAAAGTCCAAACCAGGGAAGGTAGACTCCTCTTGTTTCTCTTCGCGTTCCTTGTTGCGGCTGCGTCGGGCGCGTTCTACCAGTCGCTCGGCGTCGTCCTCGCTGGGGAAACCTGAGGGGGTCACTTTGACGGTCTCGGTGTAGGGGGGCGGCAGCTCAGTCTCAGCGAAGTAGTCGATGCTCTGCTTGACATACCGCTGCGAGACGCGCATCCGCGCCTGACCGTTCTCAAGCACTTGGATCACTTCTGTATCGAAGCGCAGTTGGGCGTCGACAGCAATCGGCAGGCTTTGCTCAAAAGTGGACGAGCGCGTGTCGCCCCGCAGGGTGTAGACCACATTGAACTGCTGTTTTTGACCGGGTTCATACAGCCGTCGGATGACATAGCTGCGCGTGCCCACCTGCGCCATTACAGGCGCACTCGCGAGCAGTCCAATTGATACAAGTCCCCATACAAGAACCCATCTCTGCATAGTTCCACCGCCTTTAAGACAAACCATCCAAGTCGGGTTGTAGTTATGCGTTGGTAGCCTTTGCCTCGACTGCTTGAGCAAAAGCCTCCAAGCTTGGTGTTTCAAGCGCGAGGATACTCAGCTCCTCCAGTGTTTGTAGCGACTGGATCTTCTCGATACTCGGCAGCAGTTCCAACGCCGTGTCGCCGAAGCGTCGGCGCAGTATCTGTGCGAGGACGCGGATGCTATGTTGCAGTCCCTGCTGCAGTCCCTGCTGCAGTCCCTGCTGCAGTCCCTGCTGCAGTCCCTGCTGCAGTCCCTGCTGCAGTCCCTGCTGCAGTCCCTGCTGCAGTCCCTGCTGGATACCTTTTCGCGCGCCTTCCTCAATCGCTATCTCTTCCAAGCTCGTGAGGGGCCATTCGCTTTCCTCCTCGAACTTGCGTACTACCTGCTTCACCAACTGCTCGTATTCCTGAGAAAGAGCCATCATATAATCCACCACCTTGTAGAGATGAATCACCCAATCTGGATTATACCCTCTCTCCTTGAGGGCGCGAATGAGCGCAATCTTCTCCTGCATCATTAGTTGAGGGCGACCGCGTGTTTTGAGGGCGCGCAAGTGCGCCAATACCACCAACGCGAAAGGATTGGACGATTGCTCCAGCGCTTGTTCGTCGAAGTCCAACAGTTTGACGCTCGTGAACTCGAACTCCAAACGGGTTGCAAAGTTGACCTTCTCGTAGGTGTTGGGACGCCAGTTTGGGTCGTTGTCTGCCAAAACCGCAAGGCTGATTAGCTCTGGGTGGTCGTAGGTGTCCAGAATGTGATAGTAGTAGACGAACATGCGCAACGGGAAGTTCGGGTCAGGATGCGCCTGTATTTCGATATGGATGAGCACCAACCGCTCTGTGCCATCCAAGAAGTAGACCCTGACGAGGACATCGGCAGTGTAGCGTCGCTTGCCACGCGCACGGGGTGACAGACGATACAAATTGGGGTCCAAAAACTCAAATGGTTGCGTCCAGTCAATAGCGTCATGTACTTTGGGGAATAGGAACAGTAAAAACTCCCGAAAGAAGATGCGCAACGCATACTTCCACGCTTCATCGTATCCACGGCGTGGTCTCGGCTTAGACATGGGAGACTCATTCGCGCCGCATGTGGGTATTCCTGCTGTCAGGAATCCAGGAATCGGTCATTAAGCAGAGAAAGGGAACAAGGGCGTCCGTCGTACGACTTGTTCCCCACTCCGTTTGAGCAGCTGTGTCATAGCGGATGTTTCGAACACCTGCTTCGACTCTTGCGTGCGTGTTTGCGAAGCGGGTATACTTCATGCCTTGGAGGTTAGTATCGATGCCGAATATTAAGTCTGCGAAGAAGGCGTTGTTGAAGTCGCGCGAGCGGTATCTGCGCAACCGCTCGACGAAGTCGGCGATTAAGACCTACACGCGCCGTGTGAAGCAGTTAGCGGAGAAGGGCGAAACGGAGGCAAGTATCGAGAACCTGCGCCGCGCGATTAGCCTCATCGACAAAGCGGTCAAGCGCGGCATCTTGCACAAGAACACGGGGAACCGCAAGAAGTCGCGCTTGATGATTGCGCTCAATAAGCGATTGGCGCAGCAGCAGGGCGAATCGGCGCAATCGTGAGGTCGGTATGAGCCGTGATGCGCTGATTCAGTGGATAGAGCAGCACGCGGACGAGATGGTGCGCGATTTTCAGGAGTTGTTGCGTGCGCCAAGCGTGCGCAACGATGACGAACGCGTTCCGAACGCGCCGTTTGGTACGGGCGTGCGCGAAGCGCTGGATGTTACGCTCGCGTTAGGCAATCGGTTTGGTCTGCAGCCGCGCGACTTCGACGGCTATGCCTGCGATATGACGCTGGGCGACGGTGCGGAGATGGTCGCTTCACTCAGCCATATCGATGTTGTGCCTGCAGGCAACGACTGGAGCTACCCGCCGTTCGGCGCGACCATCGATCAGGGGTACATCTATGCTCGCGGCGCGACTGACAACAAAGGCGCGACTTTGGCAAGCATTTATGCCCTGCGTGCGCTGAAAGAGCTTGGGGTTCCGCTCAGACGGCGCGTGCGCCTGATTATCGGCTGCGATGAGGAGAGCCGTTGGGAATGCATGCAGCACTACCTGTCGCGCGAGGCGGAGCGCCCTGTGTGGGGCGTTAGCCCTGACGCTGGGTGGCCCTTCATCTATGGCGAGAAGGGTATCGCCAATCTCTATCTGGAGAAGCCCATCGAGCCGACCGACGGCGTGCGCGTGCTGTGGGCGAAAGGGGGTGAACGCCATAACATGGTGCCCGACCGCGCCGAAGCAATCCTCAACACACCCCTACAACCGACTACGCAAGTCGAGGATGTGGCGTGGAATCCCGAGTCTGCTGGCTGGCGCGCTGTTGCAAAAGGGAAATCCTCGCACGGCAGCCATCCCGAAGGTGGGGTCAACGCCGTCACGCGCCTGCTGGAAGCTATCGAGCCACTGAACCTGCCCGACAACGAGCAGTGGCTACACACCGTGCTGGAATGGTCGAGGTCGCTTGATGGCGCAGCGCTGGGAATTGCGCACTCAGATGAACCGTCGGGTGCGCTCACCTCGAATCTCGGCGTGTTCGATTACGACGGCGCGCGCGTGATGTGCGTGTTCAACATCCGCTACCCGGTCACTTGGACGCTGGACGCGCTGATCGAGCGTTTGACACCCGTTCTGGAGCGAACGGGCTTCCGCCTCAGCGAGGTGCGCCACACGCCCCCGCTATTTATACCGCCCGACACGCCGTTCCTGCAGGCGATATTACAGACCTACCGCGAGGAGACTGGCGATTATGAGACCCAGCCGACGACGATGGGCGGCGGCACCTACGCCCGCACGATGCCGAACCTCGTGGCGATTGGCGCGGCGTTCGAAGGCGACGGCGAAGCCCACCAAGCCGACGAACGCATCAGCATCGAAAGCTTGAAAAAACTCGTGCGTTGCTACGCGCGGATTTTCGAGCGGCTGGCAAATCTGTAGCGTTACTTGCGGCGTGCCCGCTCAGGCAACGGCGACGCGCGAGGCTTCGAATAGCTGGATCTCGCGCACGGTCTTCTCGACCAAATCGGTTTCCAGCGCTAAGCAGGGGTAGCCGTAGTACTCGGCAGGCGCGAGTTCCATCTGCTGCTCGCCGATGGTCGCGTTGCCTCGGTGGGTCGTGAACAGCACCAGCCCGAACCGATGCATCGCGCGGGGCGAGAGCAGCGAGAGCTCAAGGCGTTCGGGCGTGTGGGTAAGCTTATAGCGTAGGTTCAATCGCGCCTGGAGAATCTGCGTCAGCGCATGGGCGGTATGCCACTC
>JARJMV020000230.1 GCA_029335935.2 bacterium | reverse complement strand
CGATACGGCGCATCCTGCGCGACTCGCGCACGATTGCGATTGTCGGCGCGTCCACCGACCCCTACAAAGCCAGCCACATGGTGATGAGCTATTTGCAATCGGAGGGCTATCGCTGCATCCCTGTCAACCCCAAAGCGGACGTGATTTTGGGCGAGCGGTGCTACCCTGATGTCGCGAGCATTCCCGAACCGATTGACGGCGTGGATATCTTCCGTCCCGCGTCGGAGTGCGCCGCGATTGTGGAGCAAGCGATTGCGAAAGGCGCACAGTGGGTCTGGTTCCAGCTGCGGATTGTGGCGTTGGATGCCGCCGCGCTTGCCGAGCAAGCAGGGCTGACGGTGGTGATGGACCGCTGTATCAAGATGGAACACGGTCGCTACGCTGGCAGCCTGCACTGGGTGGGCATGAACACCGAGATTGTCACCGCTCGCAAAATGAGGCGCTGGTTTTAACGGAAGCTTAACGCAAAAACGGTCTTCTTTCAGACATCACCGAGGTACAATCGCGTGGTTTTGCCAGGAGACGGCGATGACATCCCGAAAGGTTTGCGCGGCCATTTTGAGTGCGTTGATGATAGCGTCGGCGCATACACAGTGGCTCTGGCCTCCCCAGAGCATGCTCAACGATACCAGTACGCTGAACCTACAAGTGATTCGCACTTGGACGGTTTGGATTGGGCTCCAACAAGTGCAGATTAGTGAGTTGCGCTATGATTCGTGGGAATATGTGGGTGGTCAATTGCGGACCATTCCGATTGAAGCATACTATGCGCGTCCGACCTTGTTGAGCCAAGGCGCAGCGGTGGTGCTTGCACATGGGTTGGGCGGTCGGGCGGAGGCGGACGCAGCGGCGCGCTTCGCGGCGCAGCACGGTGTAGCGGCGCTCTACTACAGCGCGCCTGGCAACGGTGGGTCGGGTGGACGCCCCTTTGAGATGCGCCTGCTGTTTGATACCATCCCCGACCCGCGCAGCTCGTGGTTCTGGAGCCACGCCGTCGCAGGCAGCCGCGCCATTACGGTGTTGACCACCTTCCCAGCAACCGATACAACCCGCATCGGCATGTCGGGCTACAGCGCGGGCGCGATGGCGACGCTGAATGTGAACGGATTCGATAATCGCTTGCGTTGCGCGATTGCGGTCAGCGGCACGGGCGGACTGCGCAAAGCCGCCGAGAACGACGGCTGGATCAACAACCTCCTGCGCGCCTCAGGGCTGTCCCAACGCTCCGCGAAGTTCCAAGTGCTGTGCGACACTCTGGATCCGATACGCCAAGCCCCCTCTGCGCACGCGCCTGTGATGCTCATCAACGGCGCGCAAGACGAGTTCTTCCCCATCGATAGCACTATAGACACCTTCAACGCGCTGCGGAACACCGACCAGCACCGAATCGTCATCATTCCGAACTGGGATCACGGACTGTTCACGCTGAACCTGCCTGCGCCGTATGAGACTTTCGATAACCGCAACTTCGCCGACGCGCGCGTGGACGCCGCCACACGCTTCTGGATTGGGCATTACTTGACTAACAGCAGCAGTTTCCCGAATGTGCCCCCCATACCCACAGCGACCTTGCAGGAATATGCAGGCAACGCCGCGCTCGGCGCGGAGTTGACAACAAACTACGAGGTACGCGAGGTGCATGTCTACCTCTCCAACGACCAGTCGTGGTTGTATGGGGCGCAAAGGTTGACCGATCGCACGGGCAACCTCTGGTATAAACTGCTGACAGGGCTGCCGTGGGCAAACTTCAACATGGACAACGCGGTCTACTTCAGCGAGTTTCGGTTGCGTCGGAACCTCTTATCATCGGAGTTCTGGCTAACGAGCGTGCCTCAGTTGCCACCCAATTTCCGACCGCGTATCCGCCCGATGCCCAACGCCCCGCGCTTGGAAGGCGATGTGAACGGCGACGACTGCGTGGATGACGCCGACCTGCTGGAGACGCTGTTCAGCTTCGGCGCGACGGGCAGCAACCGCGCCGACCTGAACGGCGACAGCGTGGTGGACGACGCCGACCTGCTCACAGTGCTATTCAACTTCGGCAACGGGTGCTGACGAATAGGGTATACCTATCTCTGTGGTGCAACCTGTACGAGTAGGCGATGTGGTGATTGGCGACGGGCGACTGTGCCTGATTGCAGGTCCGTGTGCCATCGAGAGCCTTGAACTCTGCCAGCGTGTGGCTGGGCACATGACTGAGGTGTGCCACCGTCTTGGTATGCCCTATATTTTCAAGGCGTCGTTTGACAAAGCCAATCGCACGGCGCATGACTCGTCTCGCGGCGCGGGGCTGGAGAGGGGGCTGGAGGTGTTAGCGCGCATTCGCCGTGAGTTCGGCGTGCCCGTGACCACCGACATCCACGAATCGTGGCAGTCGTCGCTGACGGCGCAGGTGGTGGACTTGCTGCAAATCCCTGCGTTTCTATGTCGGCAGACGGACTTGCTGGCGGCGGCGGCGCACACAGGTAAGCCCGTGAATGTCAAGAAGGGTCAATTTCTGGCGCCGTGGGACGCGG
>JARJMV020000214.1 GCA_029335935.2 bacterium | reverse complement strand
GACCTGACGACGCAGCCGCCGACACTGTTGCGCCCCGGAGGCGTGTCGAAAGAGGCGTTAGAATCGGTGTTAGGCGAGGTGCGGTTGCTGGGCGCGCCGCTCAAAAGCGGTGAGGCGTTGCCAGCGCCGGGGCTAAGTCTGCGCCACTACGCGCCCCACGCGCGGCTGCTGCTATGTGCGCCTACGCCCGAAGCGTTCTATGGCGCCACTAAAGACGCGCTCAGCCGTTATGCGTTCGTGGGCGCGATGCGCCCTCACGGGTGGCGCACGCCGACCGAGCCGCGCCTGCGCGTGTTCGAGTGGGGCGACTGGGGCGACTGGGAGAAGCTGGCGCAACGCCTGTTTCTGGGGTTGCGCGCACTGGAAAAGCAGCAGACCCACGCGATTGTGTGCCCGCTGCCCCCAGAAGAGGGCTTGGCGCGCGCCCTGCACGACCGCCTGACACGCGCCGCCCAAGATTAGTTGCGCAACGGCTTGCCCGTCTCCAACATGTGGCGCATCCGATCCCATGTCTTGGGCTGCTGCGCCAGATAGCCCACCACCTGAATCTCCAGTTGGTAGAAGTAAGAGAGGGGCATCTCCGTCGGCTGACTCAAATCGCCGCCCGACAGCACATAGGCTATCTGCGAGGCAACCGTGAAGTCATGCTCGGTGATGAGATGGCCCCGTTTCAGGTTGTGCAACTCGATGAGCAGGCGGGTCAGCACGGCGTTGCCATATGCCATCACCTTCGGCTCTTCGGGTGGAGCGTAGCCCTGCTGAGCGAGGTGGAGCACCTCCTGCTTCGCCAACCACAGGATGCGGTCGGGATTGACGGAAATCTTGTCTAAGCCCTTGCGCAAGAACCCGTACTGTTCGCCCTCTGCAGCGCTGGTCGCCACCTTGCCGAAGCCGAGAGTCTCCATCACGCGGCGGATGGCAGGGTAAGGGTCGGCGTTGGGAGGTAGGTTGCGGAGGGCGCGGTAGAGCATCGTGGAGGTTCCGCCGCCTGCAGGAATAATCCCCACCCCCACCTCTGGCAAGCCAATGTAGGTCTCCGCGCTGGCGACCACGCGGTCGCAGTGCATCGCCAGCTCGCACCCGCCACCCAGCGTGTAGCCGAAGGTCGCCGCCACCGTGGGCACTTTCGCATAGCGCAGCCGCAGCAGCGAGTCTTGGAACGCCTTGCCGCCCATCAGCAGCTCGTCGAAGTCGCCTGAACCAATCATCATCAGGAAGAGCTGCAGATTGAACCCCACCGAGAAATGCTCGCCAATGCCCGTGACGACCAAGCCGACGCCCTCGCGCTCGGCGCGCTCCGCGCCTTTGTAGAGCATCTCCATCACGCCAGGGCCCAGCACATTCATCTTGCTGTGGAAGCCAACGCAGAACACCCCGTCGCCGAGATCGTAAATCGAGGCGTCGGCGTTGCGCTCCACTTCGGGGCAGTGGCGCGCCATATTCAGGGGGGTGAGAAACTCTGGGTCGGGTCGGTAGGGCGCGACTTGCCCAGCACCCAGCCACACATACACGGTCGTGTCGCCCGTGTCGGCGGGCTCGTAGAACGCCTTGCGTCCGAAGCGCAGCAGGTTCTGCGCCAGCGACGGCGCTTGCATCCCCGCGCGCTCCATTCGCTCAACGGTCTCGCGCACGCCCAGCGCGTCCCAAGTTTGAAACGGACCGATTTCGCGGTTGAAACCCCACTTAATCGCATGGTCGATTGCGATGGGGTCGTCGGCGAGGTCGGGGGCGTGATGGGCGGCGTAGCGGAGCATCTCGGCGTGCAGTCGCCACAGGAACTGCCCCTCACGGCTGTCGTGGCTCACCAGCGCGCGCAGTCGCTCCTCTAAGGGCAGCTTCTCCAGCGCGTCCAAGTGTGGGAACTTCGCCTTCTGGCGCGGGCGATACTCATAGGTGTTCAGGTCTAACGCCTCGATACTGCCGTCTTTCTGGCGTCGATAGAACCCTGCACCCGTCTTCTCGCCCAGCCTGCCGTCGGCGAGCATGCGCTGCACCACTTCGGGCAGGGCGAACACGCGCTTCTCCTCGTCGGTGGTCAAGCGTTCGTGTAGATTGCCTGCTACGCTCGCCATCACATCCAGCCCCACGATGTCTGCCAGTCGGAAGGTTGCGCTGCGTGGGTTGCCAATCAGCGGACCTGTCAGCGCGTCCACCTCCTCGATGGTCATGCCAAACTCCTGCATCAGCGGGAACACGACCATCATCGAGTGGATGCCCAATCGGTTGGCAATGAAGCCTGGCGTGTCGCGGGCAATCACGACGCGCTTGCCCAGCACACGCTCGGCGAACCGCGCCATGCCCTCCACGATGTCGGGGTCGGTCTCGCGGCGCGGGATCATCTCCAGCAGTTTCAGGTAGCGCGGCGGGTTGAAAAAGTGCGTGCCGAGAAATCGCGCTTTGACCTCGTCACGGCAAGAATCGCTCATCTCGTGGATAGACAACCCACTGGTGTTCGTCGACAGCACAGCGCGCGGGTTCACATACTCCTGCACGCGCGTCCACAACTCGCGCTTGATATCGGGCTTCTCCACTACCGCCTCGATAATCCAATCTGCCTCTTTCAGGCGGGGGAAATCGGTCTCGAAACCGCCGATGTCGATACGGCTTGCCAGTTCGGGCAGGTAAAACGGCGCGGGTTTGAGCTTGCTCACGCGCTCCAGCCCCTGCTTCGCGAGTTCGGGCGTGAGGTCTAACAACAGCACCTGCCAGCCCACATTGGCCAGGTGCGCGGCAATCTGTGCGCCCATCGTGCCTGCGCCCAGCACGGCGGCTCTGCCTGTGGTGGTGTGTTCATTCAACATAGATAGTTGCCTCCTGTATGCACGCCGAAGTTTCGACCCGTCGGTCAAAACTCCTGCGTTGTATAGGCATGATACCTGCTGGCGTTGATGGTATAATTCACTCAATGCCACTGGTCGTTGCGGATTTGAGTGACTTGGTGAGCCTGCTGGAAGCGCACGAGGAATGGCAGTTGCCGCTGCTGCGCGTGCTTCTGAGCAAGAAGAATGTGCGCGAGCTCCTCGCGCAGGACACAGAGCTGCTGCTGATACTGCCGGGCTGATGGTCGGTGAGGAACTTGCGCGCCTGCCTGCGCAGGTGGAAGAGGTCAAGCAAATCGCGTTGCAGGGCGTACAAATCGGCAGGCAGGCTCTAAATGCCGCCGAACGCGCACAGGAAACAGCAGAACGCGCCTACCAAGCCGCCGAACGCGCTCGGGAGATGGCGGAACGCGCTTACGAAGTCGGCAGCCAAGCCAACAGCGCCTCCCAAGAAGCACTGCGCCGACTGCAAATCGTAGAGACCGATGTGGCAGAACTCAAAACAACGACAAAGCGTATGGATGGTCAGCTGCGTGGAATAGATGGCAGACTTCGCGGCGAGGAGTATCAGCGTCGCATCCGACGCATAGCTCGGCAGCTGTTCAACGGCGGCGAGGGAGGAACCCCAGAAGAGCCGCATGTAGAGCAAAAACTATCGCAGTGGCTCGCAGGACGCCTCGACCTCACTGCTCGCGTGAAAGATATACACAACCCTGCGCTTTCCGACCTCATCTGGTGGAAGGGCGAGCGCGTGGCTGTGGTGGAAGCGTCGTTGAAGGTGAACGGCGAAGACATCCGACGCGCGTTGCTCCGCGCAGAAACCCTACGCGAGGCGGGCGTCGACGCCGTGCCGTGCGTCATAGGCGACGAGTGGGCGAACCCCGAAACCCGCGCACTCGCCGAAGAGCTGAACATCATGTGGAAAATCGATGACGAAGTCTCGCAAAGCCTCGTCGAATTCCACAGGCTCGCTCCCTGAACAGGGTGGGGTATCCTACCCCTGTGCCCGAAGTCGTGCTGACGATACAGATTGTGAACTGGAACGCGCGCGAGCCGCTCCGCGCCGCGCTACGCTCCATTTTGGCGAATCCGCCGCGCTTTGAATACGAAATCCTCGTGCTTGACAACGCCTCCTCCGACTGCAGCGTGCAGATGCTCGAAAAAGAGTTCCCCGAAGTCAAACTCATCTTCAGCGCGAGCAATCTGGGCTTCTCGAAAGGGCACAATCTCGCCGCGCGCGCCTCGCAGGGCAGGTATCTCCTAATCCTGAACCCCGATACTGAAGTGTTGTCAGGCGCGCTGGACGCGCTGGTTCAGTACGCCGAGCAACACCCCGAAATCGGCATTCTCGGGCCCAAGATTCTCAACCCCGACGGTAGCCTCCAATACTCCTGCAGACGGTTCCCCAACCCCGCCGCGGCGCTGTTCCGAAACACACCGCTGGGCAAGCTGTTCCCCAATAACCCCTATACGCGCGACGACCTCATGACCGATTGGGACCACAACTCGGTGCGCGAGGTGGATTGGGTGTCGGGCGCGGCGCTGTTCATCCGACGCGAGGTGTATCAGCAGCTCGGCGGCTTCGACGAACAGTTCTTTATGTATTGCGAAGACACCGACCTGTGCTATCGCGCGTGGCAGTCGGGCTATAAAGTTGTTTACTACCCTGAGGCGCACATCAAGCACGCGATTGGACGCAGCACCGACTTAGTCGCGAACAAGATGATTATCACTTTTCACAAAAGCATGTATCTGTTTTATAAAAAGCATTACGCGCGTCGCACCTTTGTGCTGCTGCGACCGCTTGTACCTGTGGGGTTGGCGTTGCGGGCATCCGTGTTTCTGCTGAAGAACTACAAAGACGCGCTGCTGCGTCGGTTAAAAAAATAGAGGCTCGTTGTGCGAGCCTCTGGCAGAGATGCTCTCTGGTGTGCCTGAGAGCAGGACGACCCTTGCGTAGTGTTTAGACAGGGGTTGCTCTGCTGATGTTTCGCGGGTTTTTAGTAATCTTCGGGCATTTCGCCGCGTCTGCCGCCGCCGCGCGGTGGAGGAGGCGGCGGCGCGCCGGGTCCGCCCAATGCGCCGGGCGCCATCGGACCGCCGAACCCGCCCATCGGAGGTGCGCCGCCCATGCTCGGTGCGGCGACCGCCGCCGACAGCGGGTCGTCTATCTTACGCGCTAAGCCGTTCAAATCGGGCATTTGCGGCGCAGGCAACGGCTGCGGCATCATGTTGTTGCTGATCACCACTAAGATAATCAACATCACGACGCCTAACGCGATTACGCCAATTCCTATCGGATCGACACCCTTGTTCTTGTGTTTGCCTCCAGCACCAGCCGAGACTCTCGACACGCGCAGGCATGTGCGAGGGATCTCGCTACGCAAATTCTACCCCAACACCGTCGCTCCTGCAGGATTCGACGCCTGCGCTCAGAAACTATCGTGCTGATGAGCGTGCAAACCGATAGGGTCTATACCTTGCCGATTGGCGACCCGCGTCGGCAGTATCTGATAACGGTGCGTCCTGACGAGATTGTCGACGCGCATCGGCGGCGAGCCGTGAGCCTGTCCGAGATGGCGCGCCTGTTGGAGCCTGCGACTTTTATTCTGATTGGCGAGCAGCACGACAACCCACGCCACCATCAGTTTCAGGCGCAGGTGATTGAGGCGTTGGTGCAGGCAGGTCGCAGCGTGATAGTGGGGATGGAGATGTTCGACCGCACCAAACAACACGCGCTAAACCTGTGGACTCTGAATCGCCTCACAGAGTCGGAGTTCATCGAGCAGAGCGAGTGGCGCACGCAGTGGGGCTTCGATTTCGCGTTATACCGCCCGATTTTCGAGGCGGTGTATCGGCATCGCTTGCGCTTGGTGGGGCTGAATGTGCCGCGTGCGGTGGTGCGTCAGACGGCGCGTGGTGGCTGGCAGAGTGTGCCCGAATCGGAACGGCTGGGCATTCCCGACCCCGACCTGAGCGTGGAAGCGCACCGCAAGCTCTTCTATACGCTGTTAGGGGACGGGCATCCGTCGGGGCAGGAGCAAAACGACAACTTCTATGCCGCGCAGGTCGTGTGGGATACAGGGATGGCAGACACCGCGTTGCGCTATCTGGAGCGCACAGTGCCCTCGCCGCGCCTCGCATTCGTGATATTGGCGGGGAATGGGCATGTGATGTACGATGTGGGCATCTCGCTTCGGCTGCGCATGCGCACGAGCCTGTCCACGCGCGTGATTACGCTGCTGCCGCCGCGCGAGACGCCGATACAGGTGCGCGCCTCCGTCGGGGACTTCGTGTGGCTACCGCGCGTGTAGGCGTTTCAGCGCCGCTCGGGCGACCGCCGTCGCAGGCTCCATCACAGGGGTTAGGAACTCGGCGTGGGGGAAGATTAACTCAAAAAACTCCTCGAAAGTCGTGCGAAAGATTCGGCTCTTGAACATGCCGCCTGTGAGGGCGACTGTGAAGGCGTCGTCGCGCGTGAAGAGTGTGGCGGCGCAGGCTTGCGCGTCGCGCGAGAGGTCTGCCCCTGCACGCGCGAGGATCATCTTCGCGCGGAGGTCGCCTTTGCGTGCGGTCGCGACCACGCTCTGGGCGAACTCAGCGACTTTGTGGCGCGGCACGCCCTGACGATAGAACAGCGGTATCAGCTCGGCTAAATCCTGCACGCCGAAGAACTCCTGCACGGCTTCGATGAGACCGTTGTTGCGGTCGCGTCCGTCCCATGCGCGCACGGCGGCGCGGATGCCGCGCATCGCCACATCATAGGCGCTGCCCTCGTCGCCCAGCAGAGCGCCCCAGCCGCCCATCTGCTTTACCAGCTGGTCGTTTTTGAACCCGCCAATCAGCGAGCCTGTGCCTGCCACCACCGACACGCCGTGGGCAATCTCGACGCCCGTGCTGAGCATCGCCATGCGCGACTCCTCAATCGGGAAGGTGGGTGGGTGACCCAGCCGTTCCATCAGCCAGCCCCAGTTCGCCTGAGTGCCAGCCACCGAGTAGCCCAGCGCCAGCACAGGCGCGTCGATGCCCTGCAGAGCGTTGTTGAGCGCGTCTTCGAACGACCGTCGCTGCGTCGCCTCGTCCACAAAGTTGAGGTTGGCCGGTCCGCCCTCCGCGTAGGCGAGCCGCTCGCCCTGCTCATTCAACACGGCGCACCCAGTCTTCGTGCCGCCGCCTTCAACGCCGACTATCACACCCATACCTAACTCCATCGTCGGAACTCCGCCGCCACGCGCCCCTGCACATCGCGCAACGCCTGCTCAGGAGTCTTGTTGCCGCTAATCAGATAGTCCTGCGCGGTGTAGAGCTCGTGCAGGTAGAGGGTGGCAATCGGGGTAATCGGGAAAAACTGCGTGTTGGGGCTATCCACCAAGTCCAGAAACTTGGAGTAGCCGCGTTTCCATGCTTCTTCGGGGTGACGCGCTGTGCGCAGCTGCGGATGTTTTAGCACGCGCCGTATGTTCGGAATGCCGCGCATCGTCTCTGCGAACAGCCGTTGCGCCTCTTCACTTTGCATCCACACGAAGAACTGCCACGCCTCGCGTGGGTGTCGCGACTCGCGCGGGATGCAGAACATGTTC
>JARJMV020000188.1 GCA_029335935.2 bacterium | reverse complement strand
ATAATAGGGCGGAGGCATGACTATGCTAAGAGGCTTTACTCTGATTGATCACTTGGTAGTAATCGCGATAATCGCAATTCTGGCGGCGATTCTGTACCCTGTGTATGCACAGGCGCGCGAGAAGGCACGCCAGACGACCTGAACCAGCAATCTCAAGCAGATAGGCACGGGCTTCATGATGTATGTGCAGGACTACGACGAGACCTTTGCCCCTTGGACAGGCGCGTGTGCCGATGCGTCGCTGCGTTGGCAGCTGCGGTATATGTTTCCCGGCTTGGTTGACCCTTACATTAAGAACGGCGCGAATGTGCAGACGGGCGAGTTGAAGGATGTATGGGCGTGTCCATCTGCCAAAGCCGGTCTCAGTGCGATTAGTAACACTTATGCTTACAACTTCTGGACGTTCGGTGGGTATAGCACTTGTATGTGTAATCCCACGCAGGCGGCGTGTACGCGCGATCCGAACCTGTTCGCGCAGTTTGCCAGCGCTGCCTACAATACGCCTGCGCCGTTGGCGTCGATCCAGTATCCAGCAGATACGATTATGCTCTCGGATGGAGCGCAGCTAAGCCGACCGCCTCAGTTCGCGATAGGCTTCAACGGCGACATTTACTATGTAGGCGTATGGGGACCGCACCAGCGCGGCAATGGCAATGTGAACACCACAGCTACCACGAACCAGTTCATCAAGACGCTGATTACGGGCCGCCTGACGAATGTTTTGTATGCCGACGGGCATGTGAAGACCACCCCCACGACGCGCTGGTATCACCGCAACTACGCTTCTCTCGACGGCTCGTGGCGCGGCGAGGCGACCGACAACCGCAACTGGGCGCGGGAGTGGTAGCCCATACTCCATCCGCTGCGTAAGCCACCGACCCACTCGACACACCGTCGAGTGGGTATACTTTTATGCGAGGCAGGATGCATCTTTGGGCAAGGAGGACTGACGCTGTTGGAGAGCTACAGAATCGTCGGCGGGACGCCGCTTCGGGGCGCAGTAAGTATCAGCGGGAGCAAGAACGCGGCTTTGGCGTTGATGGCGGGCGCGTTATTGATTGAAGGCGAGGTCGTCTTACACAACACGCCCCAAATCGAGGATGTGTTCACGATGGTCGCGCTGCTGCAGGGGCTGGGCGTACAAGCGCAGTGGCGGGGCAATACGCTCTATTTGGATACGCGCACGCTGATACATGCCAAGCCCAATCCGCAGTTGGTGAATCGCATGCGCGCCTCGTTCTATATTTTCGGGCCGCTACTGGCGCGATTGGGCTACGCGCAGATGCCCCACCCTGGCGGGTGTCAAATTGGCAGCCGACCCGTGAACTTCCATATCAACGGTCTCAAAGCGCTGGGCGCGACGATTCACCAGAACGGCAACTGCTACACCGCTCAGACGCTGGGGTTGACAGGCGCGCGCGTCTACTTGGACATGCCCAGCGCAGGCGCGACGCAGCAGCTGATGACAGCCGCCGTGTACGCCAGCGGGCTGACCACCATCGAGAACGCCGCGATGGAGCCTGAAGTGGTGAACCTCGCCGACTTCCTCAACGCTGCAGGCGCACACATCGAAGGCGCAGGCACAAGCACCCTCTATATTCAGGGAGTCACTCAGCTCGCGCCGCGCGTCGAGTTCTCGGTGATCCCCGACCGCCTTGAGGCGGGCACTTTCGCCATAGCCGCTGCCATCACGCAGGGCGAAGTCGTGCTGGAGAAAGTGTTGCCCGAACATCTGCACGCGCTGCTGGCGAAGCTGCGCGAGGCAGGCGTGAACGTTGTCGAGCGCGAGACCAGCCTCGAGATCCGCGCCGCCGAACGACCCAAACCGCTCGATATCCGCACGATGCCCTATCCGGGCTTCCCGACCGACCTGCAGCAGCCGATGTGCGCGCTGCTCACCCTCGCCGAGGGCGCGTCGAAGGTGTTGGAGACCATCTACGAGAGCCGCACGCAGCATGTGCCCGAACTGCAGAAGATGGGCGCGGACATCACCGCCGAAGGGCGCACGATACTCATTCGCGGCGTGGAACGGCTCAAGGGCGCGCGTGTGCGGGCGACCGACCTGCGCGGGGGCGCAGCGCTGGTGGTTGCCGCGCTCGCCGCACAGGGCGAAACCAATATCGAGGAGATCAGCCATATCGATCGCGGCTACGAGCAGCTGGACGCGAAACTGCGCGCGCTCGGAGCATCAATCCAGCGTTTCTCCCCTTACGCGCTCACAGCGACCCGACAGGAGGAGGTAAAACACATTACTTAGCCATGTTCCGACTGCACACTGAACTGGGCGTGGACTTGGGCACGGCGAATCTGCTGGTGTATCAGCGGGGGCGTGGCATCGTGTTGCGTGAGCCGTCGGTGGTCGCGATTGCGCAGCCTTCGGGTAAGGTGATGGCGGTCGGCGAAGAGGCGCGCCTGATGCTGGGTCGCACGCCCGGCAACATCACCGCCGTCAAGCCTCTCGTGAACGGCGTGATTGCCGACTACACCATCACGCTGGAGATGTTGCGCTATGTGATTAATAAGATACTGGGCAAGCGACGGCTGTTCGCACCGCGCATGCTGGTGTGCGTGCCGTCGAGCGCGACGGATGTGGAACGCCGCGCGGTGCAACAAGCCGCCAAAGAGGCGGGCGCAGGCGAGGTGCATCTGATTGAGGAGCCGATGGCAGCCGCTATCGGCGCAGGATTGCCCATCAGTCAGCCCGGCGGCAACATGGTGGTGGATATCGGCGGCGGCACAACCGATATCGCCGTCATCTCGCTGGGCGGAATCGTAATCAGTCGCAGCATTCGCGTAGCTGGCAACAAACTCGATGAGGCCATCACGCGCCATGTGCGCCAACGCTACAACCTGATGATAGGCGAGCGCACGGCAGAGGAGATTAAAATCCGTATCGGCTCGGCGTATCCACTGCCCCAAGAGCTCACGATGGAGGTGCGCGGGCGCGACCTTGTGGAGGGCTTGCCACGCACTGTGACCATCCACTCGGAAGAGATTCGCGAGTCGCTCACAGAGCCTGTGCATCAGATTGTGGAGAAGGTGCGCTCCGTGCTGGAAGAGACGCCTCCCGAGCTCGCCGCCGACATCATCGAGCGGGGGATTGTGCTAACAGGCGGCGGGGCATTGCTGCGCGGGTTCGATAAACTGCTCCAGCACGCGACGGGCATCCCTGTCTATGTCGCTGAAGACCCGCTCTCCTGCGTGGCGATCGGCACAGGGCGCGCGCTGGAAGAGATGGACGCGATTGTGAAGGCGGCGCAGTGATTGGAGCCTAACGCTCCAACGCTTCCAGCACGCGCAGGGCAATCTGGGCGCTGCCTGCAGGCGGCATCAGGTACAGCCCTTGCGCATACGGGTCGGCTTCGCGCACGAACGCTTGGGCAATCTCCAAGCCCACCTGCAGTGCGGAGTCTTCGGGGGCGTCTGCCATGCGCTGCAATATCGGCTCGGGAATGCTGATTCCGGGCACCTCGTTGTGCATAAACTCGGCGTGGCGTGCGCTGCGCAGGGGCAACACGCCCACGAACCACGGCGTGCCGAGTTTGCGGAGCAGCTCCGCCGTGCGCTCCACCAACGCCATCTCGAAAAGCGGCTGGGTGTAGATGAGGTGGGCGCCCTCATCGATCTTGCGGCGCAGTCGCTCGTCTTCGGCGTCTTGGTCGGGCGCGAGCGGGTTGTAGGCGGCGGCAATCGTGAAGTTCGCATACACGCCGATACTATTGCCTGCCAAGTCGCGTCCCTCGTTGAAGCGGCGCAGGATCCGCACCAGCCCGACCGCATCCACATCGAACACGCTGGTCGCGGTGGGGTAGTCGCCAATCTGTGCGGGGTCGCCCGTGATTGCCAGCACATTACGGATACCCAGCGCATGCGCGCCCAGCAAGTCGGACTGTATCGCCAGCAGGTTACGGTCGCGGCAGGCGAAGTGCATCATCACCTCGATGCCCGCGTCGCGCTGTACGAGGTGCGAGGTGGCAATCACATTCATGCGCAGACGGGCGCGCGCGCCGTCGGAGATGTCGATCATATGCACGCCGTGCTGTTTGAGTAGGCGCGCCCCCTCAATCACTTTTTGTATCTTCAAGCCGCGCGGCAGGTCGAGTTCGACAGTGATGATACGCTCTTTGCCGAGCAAGCCTGCAATACGAGACGGCTCTGCGGTGGGCAGCTCCTCTTGGGGGGTGCGCTCGCGCGTGCGGACAGAGGAGATGGTCGTCGCCCGTTTGGTTTTGAGGTGGCGCACTTGCTGGGCAATGGCGCGGGTGTGGTCGGGCGTCGTGCCGCAGCAGCCACCCACGATGCTCGCGCCCGCCTCCACCAGCCGTGCGGCGTACTTGCCGAAATAGTCGGGGTGAATATCGTATACCACCTGCCCACGCACCAGTTGGGGCAAGCCGGGGGTGGGCATCGTACTGATGGGCAGCTCCGTCGCACCCGCCATCATCCGCACGATGTCCAACATGCGCTGCGGTCCCACGATGCAGTTGCCGCCGATGGCGTCCACATCCAGCGCTTGAATCTGCTCCGCGAACCGTTCGGGCAAGCCGTCCATCAGCGTCTCGCCGTCTTCCACGAAGCCTTTGGAGGCGATGATGGGGCTGTCGGGCGCGAGGCAACGCGCGACGCCGATTGCCAACTGCAGCTCGCGCGGGTCGATGAAGGTCTCCAAGATGAATCCGTCCACGCCGCCCTCAATCAGCGCGCGCATCTGCTCTTCGAAGGCGTGTTCGGCTTCCTCCAAGCGCATATCGCCGAGCGGCTCCAGCGGCTTGCCGACAGGACCGACCGCGCCGAACACGAGGGCGTCCGCGCCGACCGCTTCGCGCGCGAGTTGTGCTCCTACACGGTTGATGCGCTCGACCAGCGTCTCAGGCGATCCGAACTGCTCCAGTAGGCTGTAGGCGGGGGGCAGCTCGCTGCCGCGCTCAGGCAGGTTCAACAGCCGCACGCGGTTGGCATAGTAAGTGTTGGTCTCGATTAGCCGTGCGCCTGCCTCGTAATACTCGCGGTGCAGGGCGCGCACGATTTCGGGGTGCGTGAGGTTCGCCAGTTCATAGGGCGCGGGAACGCCGCGCAGGGCGAGCATCGTGCCCAACGCGCCGTCCGCGACCAGAACCCCTTGCGCAATACGCTCACGAAACTCTGCGCGTGTCATTGTTGTACCTCCTGTACCGCTGTGCGCTCGCCGACAATCACGGTAGCGAACCGCTCGGGCTGCAGGGAGCGCGCGGCGGCAGGTTGCGCCTCTTGAGCCGTCAGCTCCAACAGCAGCGCTGGATGGCGACTC
>JARJMV020000186.1 GCA_029335935.2 bacterium | reverse complement strand
AACGCGCACCAGACGGGCGTGCCGTTGAGACGCTGGCTTAGCTGTTGCGCGAGGTTGTACTCTGCCGTACTCATGCCTACGAATCCCGTTACGGTTGGAGATGGGGCAGGCGATGGCTCCATCTTCGCAGGGGGTGGAATGCGCACAGGTTCGGTCGCTGGCATGTTTCCTGGCGCAGCGGCGATACTCGCCTGCGGCGTAGGATTGGACGGCTCTGCGACGGTTTTGGGTGCGTTCATCCGCGCACCCGCCACAAACGCCGCCGCCACCAAGATTAAGGCTAACAGCCCAAACAATCCATACGCTAACGCCTTAGGCTTGGCAGACTTCGGTTCAGCGTCAGGCAGCTCGACGGGCGGGGGTGGGGCGACCTGCGCCGCATGCATCGCGCGTAGGTTATGCAACTTCGCGCTGTAATGCACATTCGTTGGCGCTAACTCCACCAGCAACTCATACCACTGAATAGCGTCTTCCAACTTGCCCTGATCGGCGTAGATGTCGCCCAGCAAGGCGTGTACCGTCTCGTTGCTGGGGAAACGCCCCATAATGCGACGGCAAACATCGATGGCTTCCTCATAATTGCCCTGCATGCGCAACAGATTCGCACGCGCCAACTCAGGATAGATTTCACGGTCGGAGCCTTCCGCGTAGAGCGGGTCGGTCGTGTCCTCTTTGATGCGCGAGCCACACTCCATACAAAACGCGCTCGTGTCGGGTATCTCCGCAAAGCACTTCGGGCAAATCATCGTCCCTAACTTCGCCTCCCTAAGCATACTGTTATTGTCGGCGTTCGGGCGAAAAATTGTTCCCCATCCACATCTGAATCATACCCGTTTCAGGTAAAATAAAGGAGATGAGCCGACGACTACTGTGGGGGCTGATAGGGACGCTGCTGACGCTCTCGGCGTGGGCGCAACAGTCGGCGCGTCCTATCTATTACATTCAGTTCAAGGAAATCGTGCATCGCGCGTCGGCGGACTATCTGATGCGGGCGCACGCCGACGCGATAAAGGCGAACGCAGGCGCGTTTCTGGTGCTGCTGGATACGCCTGGCGGCGAGCTACAAGCCACACGGGACATCACCAGCACGCTGCTCAACAGCCCCATCCCTGTGATTGTGTTCGTCTATCCGTCGGGTTCACGCGCAGGTTCGGCGGGTGTGTTCATCACAGTCGCTGCCAACATCGCCGCGATGGCGCCCGGCACCAACATCGGCGCGGCGACGCCTATCTCAAGCGACGGACAAGATATCCCCAAAGACCTCAAGCGCAAAGTGATGAACGACACAATCGCCTACGCGAAGACCATCGCCGAGCAGCGCGGGCGCAACAAGGATTGGGTGGTGAAAGCCGTCACAGAAGCCGCCTCCATCACCGAACGCGAAGCGTTAGCCAACCGAGTGATTGATGTAATCGCCAGTAGTCCGCAGGACTTGCTGGTGAAGATTGACGGGCGCAAGGTGCAGGTTGCAGGGGACAAGACCGTCACTTTGCGCACGAAAGACGCGCCCCTGCAGGAGATTCCAAAAACTTGGCGCGAGACGCTGTTGATGTTCTTGGCGAACCCAAATGTGTTCTACATTTTAATGCTTCTGGCGATTTACGGCATCTTAGGCGAGTTGCAGAATCCGGGCGCGACTTTTCCGGGCGTGATTGGCGTGATTGCGCTGCTGCTTGCGCTCTATGCGGCGTCGGTGCTGCCCGTGAACGCGCTGGGCGTTGCGATGATTCTGTTGGCGTTCGTGCTGTTCATCGCCGAGCTGTTCACCACCTCCAGCGGCGTGTTGACCGCAGGCGCGCTGGTCTCTTTCACCATCGGATCGATTATTCTCTTCCAGAGCGACTCGCCAGTGTTTCGTGTGAGTTTCTGGCTAATAGGCTCGATGACAGTGCTTACAGGCGCGGCGTTCTTCTTCGTGGCGTATTCGGGCATTCGTGCGCAGTTCCGCCGCAAGGTGAGTGGACAGGAACGGCTAATCGGCATGATAGGGCGTGTGCGTTCAAAGCTGAATCCGGAGGGGCAGGTGTTCCTGGATGGCACGCTGTGGCGTGCGATTGCGTTAGATCCACCGATTGAGGTAGGAGAGTATGTGGTGGTGGATCGGGTGGACGGCTTGACGCTCTATGTGCGTTGGCAGCCTGCACCCGCGCCGACCTCCGCCGAGGTAGAGAAACAAGCCGCCAACTAACAGATGTTGCGCACCCGACTTCTGACAGCCGCTGTCGGCATACCCTTGATGTTGGGGGTTATCTTCGCGCCAGGTGGGGGGCTGTTCGCGCTGACGCTAAGCCTGCTCGCGCTAACTGCCTCGCTGGAGTACCAACGCGCCTACCGCCAGACCGACTGGTTCCCGAGGCCGCGCCCGAACCCCGTACTCTTGTTCGCTGGAGCGGGGATGCCGTTTCTATTCTGGGCGTTCCCCAACCTCACTCTATTTGCATACCTACTGCTGGCACTCGCAACAGCGATGTTGATGGAGTTGGTTGCAGCATGGCGCGGGAAAGGCATATCGGTAGTACCCAACATAGGGTATGGCTTATTTGGTATGCTCTATATCGGTTGGCTCTTCAGCTTTGGGGTGGGGCTGCGCGTTGACACAACACCAGTTGCCATAGGCGCATGGCAGGTAGAGCGGGGTGCGCTCTGGACCCTATGGCTGTTCGCGATGCTCTGGCTGGGCGACTCAGGCGCGTACTTCATGGGAAAGTCTATAGGAAAGCGCAAAATTGCCACTTTACTTAGCCCAGCTAAGACATTAGAAGGTTCTATCGCAAATCTTATACTTTGCATGCTCGTCGGTTGGCAAGGCGGAGTGTGGCTGGGGTTGCCTGGGGTTTGGGCAATTACAGCGGGTGTGGGGGTTGGCATTCTGGGGCAGCTGGGCGACCTATTCGAGTCCGCACTCAAACGCTCGATCGGCGTGAAAGACTTTGGGGGCATATTGCCCGGGCACGG
>JARJMV020000184.1 GCA_029335935.2 bacterium | reverse complement strand
TGTGTAGGCGCGTCCTGCGTGCGAGGCGAGCATCGGCTCGTTGCAGTCTTGGATGAAGCCGTTCTGGTAGGGGCAGGTGGCGCGTGTGCTGCTCACGCGATTGAAATCCACAGCATATACGGGGTTGTTGCTCGCGTGCGTGTCGTAGGTAGAGGGCAGCCAAATCTGACCTTGCCGCCATGGGGCGACAAGGCTACGCAGGAAGGTGTCTTCGGTCGCAGGCGCGTTGGGGCTGTAAATCAGCGCGACCCGATACGCTTGGGGCTGGCGCAAAATCAGCGTGCGACGGCTGTGCGGCTCGCCGTTCACCACCCAGCGCACGAAGCGCGCGCCGTTCGGCGCAACCTCAGGCGCGGTCAGAGCCACCGTTTGCCCTGCGAGGTAGACCAGCGTCGTCGGAGCCATCATTTCTGACGCGCCCGTATTCAAATCCGTCGGACTGACTTGGACAGCCACGCTTGCCACGCCGAGCGTCTGAAGAGCGATTCCGAACTTAGGTCTCGGCGCGCCCGTGAGCGAGAGGTACACTCCCGCGCCGCGCACCGATTCTGCCGACCAGCCCACCACGCCATCGTCCCATCGAATCTTCCACCACACGATGTTCGAGCCTGTGTTGTTGAACGCTTCGAACGCCCAGCCTGTCGCGCCTGCCGCCTTCGTGGTGATGATTGAGAACTCCGTGCCGGGTCCAGTGCGCACATTCAGCGCGGAGGCGTTCGGTCCCACGCGCACGGGGTACGCCAGCGGCGCGGCGACGCTCGGAAACACGCCTTGCCCTGCCAAGGGCGCGAGGAGGTCCACTCCACCCGCGCCCGTCGCCGACCAGCCCTGTAAGCCGTTCGCCCATACTATCGGCAGCCAAGCCTGGCTGCTACAGGTTTGGCTTGCGCCTTGAACCGCGCCGTCCATCCCTGCAGGTACTACGCCCAGTATATCGACGCTGCACGGGGCAGGGCGCACTGCAAGGTTGTTGCCTGCCGCGACGACGCCCACGCGCGCGCTCTGTCCCAGCGCAACGCTCAAAACCATACAACCAATCAGCACTCCAATCCAAAGGCGCATACCCTTAGGATATGCCTCTTCCACGCAAAATCCTGCCCGACAGCTCTCCAATTGGTACAATAGGGGCGTGCCTGTCTACACGAACTGGCTTGAGGTGGATGTAGGTGCGCTTCAGCGGAACGCGCAGGCGATTCAGGCGCTTTTGGGCGCGCAGCGAACGCTATGGGCCGTCGTGAAAGCCGACGCCTATGGGCACGGCGCAGTGCGCGTCGCGGGTGCGCTGATGCGAACGGGTGTGACGCATTTTATCGTGGCGAGCTTGGGTGAGGCGATCGAACTGCGCGAGGCGCTGGACACCCAGCCGTTCCGCGTGATGACCCTCTACCCGCCCATAACCGACGCCGAGTGGCGTATCGCTGCCGAGTATGGCGTGGAGTGTGTGGTGGGTTCCATCGAGGGCTATCGCCAAGCATGCGCCGTTGCCCACGCGTTAGGGCGCGTGTTGCCCGTGCATCTCGAGCTCGACACGGGCATGAGCCGATTGGGGTTGACGCCTGCGCAGGTGGAGCCGTTCCTTGCGGAGTTTCGCCCTGACGCGCCGCTGGCGTGGCAGAGCGTGTTTACCCATTTCGCCTGCGCAGACAGCGACGCCGAGTTCACCCGCGAGCAGCTGGCGCAGTTTCGGGGCGCGGTGGAGCAGTTGCGTCGGGGCGGTTTTCCGCAGATCCCGTTGCACGCTGCGGCGAGCGCAGGCGTCCTCAGCACGCCCGACAGCCTGCTCGACGCCGTGCGAGTGGGGCTACTACTCTACGGGATTGCGCCTTCAGGGTGGGAAGCGCACCCCCTCTGCGTGCGACTGCGCCCTGTGCTGCACTGGCGCGCGCGGGTGATTGCCGTGCGCGAGATCCGCAAAGGTCAAAGCGTGAGCTACGGCGCGTGCTGGCGGGCGGAGCGTCCGACGCGCGTCGCCACTCTCAGCGTGGGCTACGCCGACGGCTACCCCAGAGGCCTCACCAACCGCGCCCCTATCGCGCTGCACGGCACACTCGCCCCGCAAATCGGGCGCGTCTGCATGGATATGCTGATGGTCGATGCCACCCACCTCCCCCAAACGCAGGTGGGCGATGTCGCCACGCTGATTGGAGCCGACGGCGACGCCTGCGTGCACGTCGAGACCCTTGCCCACCTGCTGAACACCACCCCCCACGAAATCACCACACGGTTGGGACAACGCGCCAAACAAGCGCGGAGCTATTCCGAATCGGTATAATTGCTTTCATGCGGTTGGTCGGCGTGCTGGTCTCGGTGGCGATTCTGGGCGTGCTGCTGATGGTGTGGCTCTACTACGGTTCGGCGGGCGGCGCCTCGAACGCAACTCCTGCTACTGCGCCGCCGCCTGCAAGTCGCGTTGGCGAGGTGCGCCAAGCCGCCGAAAGCGTCGAGTGTCGCAATAACCTCAGCCAAATCCGCCAAGCCATCCAAATCCGCACGACCACCGAAGAGACCTACCCCGCCAGCCTGCAAGAGCTGGGACTGCCCGAAACGATGTTGCGCTGCCCCGTGTCGGGACAGCCCTATCAGTACGACCCTACGACTGGGCAAGTGCGCTGCACGACGCCCGGGCACATGAGCTACTGAGTCCCTCGATAGTCCCTTTTGTTGTGTGTTCTCTCCTGCTTCCCTCGTGAACGGGACAGGCGCGCTACTGCTGCTGGGCTTGCGCTCCCTTCCCGCGTGCTGGAAGGGAGCTTAGATGAACTCAGCATCCCTCGCCGAACGCGAACAGCACTTGGAGCAGATCCGCGTCGTCGACGACTCCGTCGCCGTTCACATCCGCCGCCAAGTCCAAGCCGCTTTGCCCAAACGCGAACAGTGTGGTCAGTAGGTCTGCGTCGTCGACGCAGCCGTCGCCATTCGGGTCAGGGCGGAGCGCATACTTGACCACAGCCAGCCGATACCCCATCAGGTATCCCTGCTGGTGGTAGATGGGACGCTCGCCTGCAACCACGAGGCTGCCGTCTGGCTCAGGGAACAGGTCGTGAACAATCAGGTTCGGGTCGAAGCGCCATGCGAACTGCCCATTTGCGCCGATGCGTCCGAGCAGTCTCGGCGCGGCGAGGTATCGCTGTCCTCCGGGGGCGAGGCGTAGGATGCCCCAATCCGTGCGATGGGGGATATTCAGCAGCACATCTTCTTCAAGCGCGCCGCCCAGCGAGAAGCGCAGCAGGCGAAGGATTGCCGTTTCGAACGGCTCGCCACGCCACATTACCGTGCGCACCAACACATGGGCGCGCCCCTGAGCGTCTACCTGAAGGCTCTCTACACTGTCATCCTGCAACAGATAATCGTAGCGATAGCCCCAGCGCAGCGGTCCCAGACGGCAAGCCAGCAGCACCACATCGTCGCCCGTGTAGAAGCCCTCCGAGACGATAGCCACATAGGTCATTTCAGTCGGTGCGCTCAGCGGCGTCGATGCGAGGGCAAGCGGCGCATCGAACCCGCGCGCAGGTCCAGAATAGCTGTTGATTAACTGACTCTTAAGGGTAAAGCGTGCGTCTACAAACTGCGTCGGCGAAGCGACTATGCCTGCCACCTCGGTCTGCCTATCCAGCGAATAGGGCGCATAACTCACGCCCCACGGACGCATAGGATACAAATCCTCATAGAGAAAGTTGCTCAACGAGAAGACGGTGGTCGCGGCGCTACCCGAAGAGTTTATCCACTCGGCGTAGAGGCAAGCTCCGACGTCATAGTGTTGCCCAAATCGCAGGGGGCGTAGCTGCCCTCCGCCGGGGTGCGTCTGCAGCGCCACTCTTTGAAGCGCGCCGGTAGACGACACGAAATGTACCTGGGTTTGCAGTTGTCCATCGGCGTCTACGAAGCGTCCTAACAGCGCGAACTCGTTTCGGAACTCGATACCGTCCACGAAGGCGTCGTCGAACTGTGCGCCGTCAGCTTCATAGCTCCACAGCTCGGCGCCGTCTGGCGCGAGGCATATGGCGAGGGCGTCATAGCCAGAGGTCGGGTTCCACCGTGCGCCGAGCAGGAGCCATGCGCCGTTGTGCAAGCGCGCCACGCGCTCGAGCTGCACATGTTGGTTCTGCGACGGCGCGAACTCGTACCGCCACATCTCACGCGCCTGACCGAACGCCGCGCTCACAAGCGTCGCAGCTATTCCCCAAAAGTATAGTGTACGCATCTTCTGACACCTCCTATCGCGGCGCGAAGAGAGTAATGTACCCGCAGGCGTCGGTATGCGCCGCGCTGGGCACGCCTTCGGGGTTGTATTGGTTGAACGGGTCTACCGCAGGGTTCGTAGCGTTCGGCGCGAGCCGCCGCCCCAATCGGCGCGAGTCTAAACGCCCATCCAACAGCAGAAAGTGCATCCCTGTGCGATGAATCCAGACCGATTGACGCGGCAGATGCACTTCGCCACGCGGATAGTGGCTCGCAGGATCCTCACACGGCTTGTACAGGCATTGCCTCCCCACCTGGTCGGGCTGGTCGCAGCGTAGCATGGGGTTCACAGGCGCGAACCCTATCACATGCTCGCGTCCCAACCCCTCCCAGAACACGGGCAGCATCGACGCATCGGCGACTAACGCCAGTGGGTATCTGTGAAGATAGCCGTTGTAGGTGTAGCTGACGGCGATGGGCGCGCGTGCGCGTATCGTGTAATCCACGCCCGAACGCTTGGCAGGTAAAGTCGCGGGACAGCGCAGGCGCAGCAGACTTTCAGGAGCGTTGACGCCATGCAGGTAGGGGTGGAGTGCGTTCGCCCAAGTCAAGGCATCGGGGAGCGCGCCGCCTTGCCAATCATGGGGCACAGGCGCAGGCTCATTCCAACGCCACGCTTGGTTGGGGGCAGGTCGCTCATACGCCAACGGGAAGGTGTCGTCGTAATCGTTCAGGTACATGTAGATCGCGGTCAACATCTGCGACAGGTTCCGCGCACAGACTTTCTCGGCTGGGTCAAAATTATCGGCGACTGCGCGTA
>JARJMV020000180.1 GCA_029335935.2 bacterium | reverse complement strand
GGACCCAGCCCATCCACGATGTTCAACCGAAACATTGTGGATGGCATACCGCCGCGCGTGCGGAAGCGCGTACTCCATCCGCCGCCGCGGAAGTATTCCAACATGCCGCAGTGCCAAGTCGTGGCGCGTAGACACCGCTCGGCGTCTTCAGGCGTCACTGTCCACCAGGGCTTCATCGTGGGCGTTCCGTCGGGGGTGGTCTGCTCGCCCGCGCCGTCCAACGCCGCTGGTCCCGAGTTAATCAGGTGTAGAAAGCCCCCCTCGGACGCGCCTGTCGGCGTCCAGCCTGTGGCGCGCCGCACTGCCTCAGGCGACCAGTAGGTGCGCACATCGGCGAACACCTGCGCCGCGCCCGTCAGCAAGTGCCCAAACAGCATACAGACGCCGTTCAGGTAGTCGTTCTCGGTGGCTAAAATGTAAGGCTGGCGAATGCCGTTCCAATCGAAGCTGGAGCAGAGGATTGCCTCCATAAAGTCGCCGTTGGGCAGATGGTCTGTCCACTGTCGCTGCCCCTGAAATCCGCCTGCAATCGCGTTGTAGCCTTGCGCCTCCTCCTCGTAGCCCAGCTCCGCGAGTTTGGGGTTGCCCACCATCATATCGCGGGCAATCAGCGCCATCTGGATACTCTGTCGCCAAGTGCGCTCCTTCTGCGCCGCCGTGAGCTGCAAGTCGGGCGGGTTGTAGTCCGTGCCCTCCTTGCAATAGGTCTTCACCCACTGGTAGGCGCGTTCGTACTCTGCGGTGTCGTAGATCCCGCGCTCCATCCGCCGTACAAACTCCACCATATCGATAGTCATCGTGCGGACGCCGAGATAGTGCTGCAGGAAGTTCTGGTCCACCAGCGAGCCGACGATGCCCATCGAGACATTCCCCATCGAGGCGTAGGTTTTGCCCTGCATCGTAGCGACGGCGATTCCGCAGCGTACGAACTGTACGATTCGTTCGGCGACATCGGCGGGGATGGTGAAGTCGTCGGCGTTTTGCACATCGCGTCCGTAGATGCTGAAGGCGGGCAGTTTCTTGTGGGCGTGTGCGGCCATCGCCGCGGCTAAGAACACCGCGCCGGGGCGCTCCGTGCCGTTGAAGCCCCAGATGGCTTTTGGGCGCGTGGGGTGCGTGTCCATCACTTCGTAGCCGTAGCACCAGCTGCGTGCGACCGTGAGGCTGACGCCGACGCCCTCGCGCTCGAACTTCGCCTCGCACGCCGCCGCCTCCGCCACACCGCCGATGCAGGCGTCAGCTATCACGCACTCCACAGGCAATCCGCACGCATGGCGTAGGTTCTCGGTAATCCGTTGCGCCGCCGCCTGCGCCATCTGCATCGTGGCGGCTTCCATGCTCTCGCGCACGCCCTGACGACGCCCGTCAATCACAGGGCGAATGCCCACCTTCGGCAACGCCCCCTGCAACCGATTCACAGGCAGGTTCACCACGAATCCGTTTGGCATCGTTGCACACCTCCGATTGAACATTCGCGCCTGAGCTGGGAGTTCCTGCCGATTCGACACAGCCGTCAGAAGGGGGTACAATTCCGTGCGTGGCGTATGTCAGCCTGTATCGCAAGTATCGGGCGCAAAGTTTCGACGAGCTGATGGGTCAGTCGCATGTGACCGTCACCCTGCGCAACGCGATTCAGCAGGGTCGGTTGGCGCATGCGTACTTGTTCTGCGGTCCGCGCGGCACGGGCAAAACCTCCACCGCGCGCCTGTTAGCCAAAGCGCTCAACTGCGAGCAGGGTCCCACGCCCAACCCGTGCAACCAGTGCCGATTCTGTCAAGCGATTCAGGCGGGCAACTGCGTCGATGTGGTGGAGATGGACGCCGCCTCCGAGACGAGCATCGACGATGTGCGCACCGCCATCATCGAGAACGCCAAGTATCCCCCGATGGAGGCGCGCTACAAAATCTACATCATCGACGAGGTGCATGACCTCTCGGCGAAGGCGTTCGATGCGCTGTTGAAGACCATCGAGGAGCCACCCGCGCATGTGATTTTCGTGCTGGCGACGACAGAGTTCCATCGCGTGCCGCCCACCATCCGCTCGCGCTGCCAGCGGTTCGACTTTCATCGGGGCACAATCGCCGATATTGCGAAGCGGCTGGAGCAGGTGCTGGCGGCGGAGGGGTTTCAGGCGGAGCCTGCGGCGTTGCACTTGGTGGCGCGCGCGGCGGACGGCTCATGGCGCGACGCGCTGACCGCCTTAGAGCAGGTGATTGCCTTCAGTGAGCAGGGCGTCATCACTCCGCAAACCGTCTACAGCGCGCTGGGCGTGCTGGAAGACGAGACGCTAATGCGCCTCACCGACGCACTGCTCGACCACAACGCCAGCGCGGTGTTGAACCTGCTGGAGGCGCAGTTGGCGTTGGGACGCGAGCCGCGCGTGTTTGCCGAATCGCTGATTCAGCACTGGCGGATGCTCATCCAAGCGACGCTGCACGCGCAAGACCGCGCCGGGATGTACGACCCGACCGTATGGAGCGCGATGGTTGACCAGGCGCGTCGGGCAGGCGTGCCGCGCTTGCTGAGCTGGTGGGAGCGGATGGCGGGCGCGCTGAGCGAGATGCGCACGGCTGGCTCGCCACGCGCGATACTGGAGCTCTACCTGCTGCTGTTCGCCAGCGAGACGCCCACGACGCCCGCGCCTCAAGCCACGCCAGCAAGCCCCACACAGACG
>JARJMV020000175.1 GCA_029335935.2 bacterium | reverse complement strand
TGGGCAGGGTATCGCTGGGAGCGGAAGCGCCAGCTGAACTGGTGAGTACGCTAAGGTACTGCTGTGTGCATCTGGGTTCTTCTCAAACGAAGTTGAAGCGCATCCGCAACCGCCGCTGCTACTCGTCACGGGAGACAGACTCGTCCCCCCCCCCCGCTGAACTCGCTCAACGCCGCCAGCGTGTGGGGCATCGCCACAAGGTTCGCTATCGCTAACGACAACGCGCTCGTCCACAACCACTTGCGTCGTCTCATCATTAGCTACTTCCCCTGTTGGTCTCGGAAGCCCCTGTGTGGGACCTCCACTATAATTAACGACACGAGACCCCCGATTTCTAGGGTCATATCCGAAGTATTTCACGAAATGCACCTGCAACTCCTGCCGATAAGTATACACCGTGTTCACGCTAACTCCCAACTGCTCGGCAATCTCGGCAGGCGTGTATCCCTCCTCCAGCAGCTCCATAGTCCGCCGGAGATAGGGCGGCAGCGTTGCGTAACACCGCTCGGCGTCGGCGTTCTCTATCGCCGTTTGCATCGGGGTGGGGGCGCAGGTGTGTTGTAGGCAGGCGCAATACTCGGCTTCTAAGCGACGGTGGCGGGCAAGCGTGCGCAAGTGTTCGGCGACGACATTCCGTGTGAGCAGGCGCAGGAGCTTTTCATCAGGCGTCGGCTCATCCCACGGGTACGCGCCGCGCCGATGGTGGTAGCGTAGCAGAATATCGCAGGCGCAGGCTTCGGCGTCGTCGTGCGCCACACCTCCACTCACGCACAGGCGCGTGAGGTGTTGCAACCACTCCACAGGCATCTTTGCCATCGGTTGCCTCCCCAAAGCGGTGCAGAGAGTATACCACTTGTTCCCCTGCGTATAGAGTATAATACCAGCTGGAGGGAGGCTCGCTATTCCCAGATTGCACTACGATTATGAGCGTGTGCAGCCGCCGTGGCTCACGCGGTTTGTGATGTCAGGCGGCTGGGCGCGTGCGCTGCGCTGGCTGATACTGGTTGTGGCGGCGGCGGTGGCGCAGGGCGTGTGGGCGCACTCGATGCGTGTCGGTTTGGCGACGCCCGATTTCCCACTGCTCATCTTGGCGTGCATCGCGCTGCTGACCAACCCGAACACGGCGGCGTGGGCAGGCTTTCTCACGGGGCTGCTGCACGCGAGTATGCTCGAACAGACGGTGGGTAGCCTGGTGATTAGTCGAACGCTCGCGGCGACCGCTGTCGCCTACCTGCCGATGCTCTTCTCCAAACGCCACTGGCTTAGTATCATTCCTGCCGTGATTGGGCTGTCTCTGCTCGCGCAGGGCATGCTGTATCTCGCTGCGCCGACCATCTCTGGTGGCGCATTCTGGCAGGGAACTTTGTGGAGCATGGTGTATAATATAGGCTTGGCGATACCTGTCTACTGGCTCGTCCAGCGCGTTGTACCGCCCGAATTAGACGATGAGCCGCTTTTATGGAACAACTAACAACGATGTGTGGTACTAAGATTAGGAGGCATCACTGCAATGGCGCAGATTACGATTGATCACGAACGCCGTATGGACGAGAGCAGCGCATATGCGATTGCGATTCGCCAGCTGGAAGCGGTGGCGCACTACTTGAATCTCGACCGAAGTCTGCTGGAGGTGTTGAAGCATCCACGGCGCGAGTTGAGCGTGAACTTCCCTGTGAAGATGGATGACGGCTCGATCCGCGTTTTCACGGGCTATCGCGTGCATCATAACCCAGCGCGCGGTCCAGCAAAAGGCGGCATCCGCTATCATCCCGAAGTCACCTTAGACGAGACGCGCGCCTTGGCGATGTGGATGACATGGAAATGCGCCGTAGTCAATATCCCCTACAGCGGCGCGAAGGGCGGCGTGGTGTGCGACCCCAAACGGCTCTCCATCCACGAACTGGAGAACCTCACCCGACGCTATATCACCGAAATCTCGATGATGATCGGTCCCGAATCGGACATCCCTGCGCCCGATGTTGGCACAAATCCACAAGTGATGGCGTGGATTATGGACACCTACTCGATGCACAAGGGCTACACGGTGCCGGCGGTGGTGACGGGCAAGCCCATCGCGATAGGTGGCTCGGAAGGGCGGCTGGAGGCCACGGGACGCGGGGTGATGGTGATGGCGTATGAGGCGCTCCAGCAGATAGGGCGTTCACTGGAGGGCGCGTCGGTCGTCATTCAGGGCTTTGGCAATGTTGGCTCGGCGACCGCCAAGCTGATGCACCAAGCGGGCGCGAAGGTGGTTGCCATCTCCGATGTGCGCGGCGGGATCTACAACCCGAACGGATTGAATATCCCCGCGCTCCTGCACTGCGCTGGGCGCGACGGCTGTATCCAAGCCTATCGGGACGCCGAACTGATTACTAACGAGGAGCTTTTGGAACTGCCCTGCGATGTGCTGGTTCCTGCCGCGCTGCACGGCGTGATTACTGCCCACAACGCCGAGCGTATCAAAGCCCGCGTCATCGTGGAAGCCGCCAACGGTCCCGTAACCCCCGACGCCGACGCCATCTTGGACGAGCAGGGTGTGCTGGTGGTGCCCGACATCCTTGCGAACGCGGGCGGCGTAGTCGTCTCCTACTTCGAGTGGGTACAAGACCTCCAAGCCTTCTTCTGGGAAGAGGATGAAGTGAACCGCAAGTTGGAAAAAGCCATGCGCCGCAGCTATGAGCATGTCGCGCAAACCGCCGAGCAAAATAAGGTGAACCTGCGCATGGGCGCGTATATCATCGGCGTCAAGCGCGTGGCGGAAGCGACCACCATTCGCGGGATCTATCCCTAAACGATGGCGACCCGACAACCCCTCTACTATACCTTCGGCAACCACATGCACTGGGTCGATATGGAGTGGCTGTGGGGCTACAGCGTGCTGCCCGACTCGGCGCGCGATATGTTGCGCTTCTGTCGCGAAACGGGCGCGAAAGGCAACCTGAACTTCGATGCCGTGGGCTACGAACGGCTCGCGGCTGAAGCCCCTGAAGTACTGGAAGAGCTTAGGCAGGCACTTCGCGCAGGACATATCGAAATCGTGGGCGCCTCCTATGGGCAGCCCTACGGCTTATTTCACGGGGGCGAGTCGAACATTCGGCAACGGGTGTACGGGGTGCGTGCGGTGATGCGCCTGCTGGAAGTGCGCCCGCGCACCTTCTGGGAGGAGGAGTTCGACTTCTTTCCGCAGTTGCCGCAAATGTTGCGCGGCGTCGGCTTCGAGTATGCCTGCCTGTTCTACCAGTGGACTTGGCACACGCCGTATGTGCCGTTCGAGGACGCGCCCGCCATCTGGTGGGAAGGTCAGGACGGCTCGCGCTTGCTGACCGCGCCGCGCCACCCACTGAACCTACACCAGTGGCCCGAAGATTTTATGCTGCTGCTGGACAGCTCCGACCTGCGCGCGATGGCGATGCCGTGCATCGTCCAGTGGCTGGAGCTGATGCCCTCGCCCGACTGGATGTGCCGCGCCGAGTTGATGATGCCGCCCCTGCAGCAGCTCCAAGCGCGCTCGGAGTTCGAGTTGCGCTTCGTGACGCTCTCGGAGTTTCTGGAGCAGGCGCGCGAGTACGCCCAACCCCGCCGCTACACGCTCAGCGAGGTGTTTCACGGCACGAGCTTGGGCAAAAACGGCGACCTGTTCCGACGCCATAGCCACACAGCCGAGTACCGACTGCTGAGCGCGGAGAGCCTCTCCGCTGTCGCAGGGCTGTTCGGACGCCCCTACCCCCACTGGGATGTGTATCCCGCGTGGGAGTTGGACGAGGCGTGGCGCGAGCTGCTCGCCGCACAACACCACGACAACGACGAGTGCGAGGGGCTGTGCGGTCATGTGGGAGCGACCTCCTATCAGCGGAGTATCACACTCAGCCGCCATGTGCAGGAGCGCACACTTAAGCACCTCGCCCGACGCGCTTCTGGGCGCGTGCTGGTGTATAACCCGCTGGGCTGGACGCGCGACGGCGTCATCCACGCGCCCGACGGCAGTGTGCGGCTCGCGTGTGCGCTGCCCCCACTGGGCTACCGCACCTACCCCGACTGGGACGCCCTGCCCCCTGCGCCCACCTGCACCCTCCACGAAACCGAACAGGCCCTCCTACTCACCCGCGGCGAGATGCGCGTGTCCATCGATAAACAGCGCGGCGTCATCGACCAAATCTATACGCGCGAGTTCCCCGAAGGCGCGCTCGCCGAGCCTATAGGACAACTGCAGATGCGTCGCGAGGGGCAAGTCGAACGGTTTGAACAGGTGGAATCGATTGCCTACGCAGGGGGGCAGGTGTGCATCCGACGCGTAGGGCTGCCAGACTGCACCGTAGAGCTGCGCGTTTCGCTTGCGCCAGAGCGCGACGCGGTGGACATCTGGTATCTGACCTCTCACCTGCCGCGCCCCGAGGGGGGCGTCGCAGGTGCACTCAAAACCACCCTCGCGCCGAACCTGACCCACTACACACTCATCCACGATCACCCCTACGGCGTCAGCGCAATACATCCCAGTGGAACCTATCTGCGCAAGTATCCAACGGGCGACTGGATGACCTCGCCCCAAGTGTTCGAAGAGGTGCCAAACCCATTCACCGCACTTAGCCTGCTGGACTTCGACGACGGCGAGCGCGGACTACTCTACCTGCACGACGGTAGTCAGGCGTTTCTCAAAGGCGATGCGCAGGTCTACAACATCCTCACGATGTACGACCCGTGGGACGAGGACTACTTTGGGCACGAGGTGATGGTGCGCACGCGCATCGCGCCGCACGGTGCGCTTTCTCACGCCGCGCGCTGGCGACTTGCGCAGGAGTTCCTGCGCCCACCGCTGACGGGCGCCAGCGACCCCCCCGAAGGCGATTTGCCCAGCGAATGGCGCACTGCATGGTGCGACGCGCCGAATGTGACAATAACTGCTCTCTACCGCGAGTCGGAGCAGTATGCAGGGATGCGTTTAGATTCTTATGCAGGGCAGGGGATGGAGTTTCCGTATGTGCTGCGCCTGGTGGAATGGGATGGTGTGGCGTGTGAGGCGACAGTGAGCGTGCGCGGCGAGGTCGCAGCGGCGTTCCGCACGAACCTGCTCGGCGAGCCGATAGCGACGCTCGCTGTGGAACACGACACGGACGGTTTGCCGCTGAGCCGTATCCGCCTCGAAATGCGTCCCTACGAAATCGCCACGCTCTATCTGGATATCGTGCAGGGGCGCAAACAGCCGCGCCATTTAGACGCCTATCGCCATGTGTGGGCAACTGTGCATCGCGTGGAGGGCGAGCGGGGTTAGCGTGTCGTTCGGCGCATCTACAGGGGCTTGTGCCAGACGCCCTCAAACACGAGTTCGGCGTCGCCTGTGAGCCACAAGGTGTCGTCGTCGCGCCATTCCACCTGCAGTGCGCCGCCGGGCATCTGCACCGTCGCTCGGCGTTCCAAAAGCCCCTGCCGCGCGCCTGCGACGAGAATCGCGCACGCGCCCGTACCGCACGCCAGCGTCGCGCCCGCCCCACGCTCCCAGACCCGCGCACGCACACAGTCGCCGCGCTCCACTTGCGCTGCCGACACATTCACACGCCCAGGATAATAGCCCTCCAGCACCGGTCCCACCACCTCCAGTGGGAACTGCTCCACGTGATGCACCAATAACACGAGGTGAGGCGCGCCTGTATCGAGGACGGCGACGCTTGCAGTCGCGTTAGCCGTGTAGCGCCGCAAGACGCTCTGTACCTCATGGGGAAGCGTTGGGGGGTGGTCAAGCGTGCGAGGCGGACCCATCTCCACTGTGATGCGCCCTTGTGCAACGCGATGCACATGGCGCACGCCCGCAAGGGTCTCGATGGCGAGCACATCGTTTGGCAAGGCATAGTGCCACCACAGGTAGTGGGCGAAGCACCGAATGCCGTTGCCGCACATGCTTGCTTCGGAGCCGTCGGCGTTGAGGATGCGCATGCGGTAGGCGGCGCGCTCGGAAGACTCCACCAGCAGCACCCCATCCGCGCCGACGCCGAACCTGCGGTCGCACAAGCGGCGCGCCAACGCCGCCCAATCGTCCATCGGCAACGGCTGCCTCAGCAAATCCAGCAGCACAAAATCGTTGCCCGCGCCTTGCAACTTCCAGAAGCAGAGCGAGCTACTCGTCAAACCCTGACTCTTGCTGCGGCGACGGTCGACCTGAGGGACCATAACCAGGCACTGGGCGCGAGGGCACGATGGAAGTGATTGCGTGTTTGTAGACCAACTGCACGGGTTTGCCCGGACTCTCCAACAGCACAGTGAACGCATCGAAACCGCGCACCGTGCCGCGCAGTTGAAGCCCGCCGCTGAGGTAGATCGTCACGCCGATCCCTTCCTTGCGCACCTGATTCAGAAACATATCCTGCAAATTAATTGCCTTCGGCATTATTGAACCCTCCCTGCTCCATCAGCAGTGCATAGATGAGTTGAGCTGTGTGTTCACTCCCTTGGCTTGCGTCGATCCAATGAACGCTCGGTTCTTTGCGGAACCAAGTGCTTTGACGCTTTGCGAACCGCCGTGTATCGCGTTTCCAGAGCCGCACCGCTTCGTTCCAGTCGACGCGCCCCTGAATATACCCTATCAGATGGCGGTAGCCCAACCCTTTGAGGGCAGGGCTTTCAGGATTATACCCTTTTTGCAGCAGTGTTTGCACCTCTTGAAGCATGCCTGCTTCAATCATCTGGTCGACTCGCTGGTCGATGCGTGTGTAGAGTTGCTCGCGGGGCATGGTCAGCCCGATTTTGAGAGCAGGCAGCTCCGATTCGGCGTGCTGCTGCCAGTGGCTGATGGGGACTCCTGTCATTTCGTAGACTTCGAGGGCGCGGGTGATGCGCATAGCGTCGTTGGGGTGGATGCGCGCGGCGGCGTCGGGGTCTATCGGCTGCAGCCGTTCGTGCAGGGCAGGCGCGCCGATGCGTTCCAACTCGGCTTTCCAACGGGCGCGCACTTCGGGGTCGGCAGGCGGCGGCGCCAAACTGAACCCGTGCAACAACACCCGCAGATAAAGCCCTGTGCCGCCCACAATCAGCGCGCGCTTACCCCGCGCATGAATGTCGGCAATCGCCCGCAGCGCGAGGTCGCGGAACTTCGCGGCGGTGAACACCTCGTCGGGGGCTGCCACATCAATCAAGTGGAATCGCACGCGCCGCTGCTCTTCAGGCGTCGGCTTCGCAGAGCCGATGTCTAACCCCCGATAGACCGCGCTGGAGTCGGCGGAGATAATCTCGCCCCCAACGCGCTCCGCTAACTGAATGCCCACCGCCGTCTTGCCCGTGGCAGTAGCACCAAGAACCACAATCAAGGGCAACCCGCTCACGCTACTCCCCGATAACCCATCGCGTCGCAACGCAAACCTGTTATTTTGCAGTATACCCAAATCCCTCAAATATCAGATAGCTTCTTCTGCACTGTAGCGACAAGAATGGGATTGCGGATGTACCCTCGGCGTCCTTCTGACGACCATCTCAGCGTAGCGTGGGTGTTCTATCGTGTCAGCGAGACGCTGACGCTACGCCACACGCGCCTATCTCGTACCGTCAGCGTCCCGCCGCCGACTGCGTGGTTTTTGCCCCCTGTTGGGCAGCCGTTGGTTCGGGGGTAGACAGGGGAATACCCGCTTATCTACCCTCGCCGCGTTCGGGCGCTGCGTTGGTGGGCTGGCGCGGCGGCGCATCGCTGTAGTCAGGGTCGCCCGGATACTGGCGACACGCCGTCAGCGCACTTACGAGCAGCGCCACCAAGCCGATTAGCAGCCATCGCATGCGCATCGGTTCACTCTCCTGCGTATTGGTAGCGATAGGCGGGCACGCCGCTGGCAGTTGTGAAGACGGTGAAGAACCGCTCGGTGCGCATGCCTGCGGTGTGCCCATCAGCGAAGCCCACGATGCCCACGCCCAGTCGGTAGGGTACACCCTGGTAGAGTCGTTCGCCCTCATAAGCGTAGCGTCCTGCAAAGTTCAGCCCACGATAGGGCGAGCTGGCGTCTAACGCATCGGCGGGCGCAGGGTAGCGGTTCCGACAGGTCATCCCGTAGTCGAACCCCAGTGCGTCGGCAATCACAGCGACTTCCGCAGGGCGTGCTATCTGCGCGAAGCTATAGGAAGGCGCAAACCGATCCGCTTGGGTGCCAGGCTGACCGCAGAACGCGCTCGGCGCACTACCGAAATAGGAGGTCCCCGGCGTGAACTGATAGCCCCCAACGCCGTCCATCATCGCGTTGCCGAACCCTGTCGCCCAAAGATTCGCAGGACCCGGCTCGCGCCCCGAATAGAACCGCCACCGCATCAGCATCCCATACGAGAAGATGATGCCGCCGCTGCTGCGATTCGGACCCGTCAGCACAGGGTCGTCTTGACGGCGTGCATTCGGCGAGTAGAACACGCGGAAATTACGCACATACGGCTGCAACTTGCGCATCCACGACGCATCGTAATCAATCCCCGTAGATGCCTCCGACTCGGGGTTGTCCTCTACAGCGGGGCAGAACCGCTCGTCGTGGTCTTGCGCATACATCATGTGCGCTTTCATAATCTGGTTCACATTGCTGGTCGAGGTCGCTTTGCGGGCGCTGTCGCGCGCCTGCGCAAACACAGGAAACAGAATCGCCGCCAGAATGGCGATAATCGCTATCACCACAAGCAGCTCAATCAGAGTAAAACCTCCAGCTCTTCGCATAGTTCTCACCCTATACTATAGTACCTCTTGGTTTTGAGGATTCCTGCTGTTGGCAACGCGAGATGGCACGATTGCAGAAGCTGTAGGGCTTCTCCTGTGAAAAATGGTACAATTCCGCTACTGGAGGTTATTGAGCCATGAGCTACGATGTGAAGGATTTAGCGTTGGCGGAGCAAGGCGC
>JARJMV020000143.1 GCA_029335935.2 bacterium | reverse complement strand
CATCGTTGTTGGTGAAGTCAAGGGGTGTCGTCGATCGGCGGCGGATTTGAACTCAAGTGGTGGAAAGTCGGCGATCGACGCATTTTGGGTTTTTGGCATACAGGATGTGGTGTAGGTGTGGCGGCGGATAGCTCAACGGGTGGTATCTCGTCGTCTCAAGTGTCGTCGAACGAACGGTTAGTCAATAAATTGGCTACGGACTCTACGATTCGCGTTATGGATTGTCGCGTGAGGGTGCGGTGTTGGAAGTCGCGCGCTATCACGGCAAAGCAAGGTATAATCGTGCCATTCATGACGGCAGTGACGACCGAGTTTGTGGATGAATTAGCGCGCGGCGTGCGATTGGGTGAGGTGCGTGCGATTGCGCGGGCGATTACACTGGTAGAGTCGCGCGAGCCTGCGCGGTTGGAGTTGTTGGCGCGCTTGTATGCGCACACGGGCAAAGCGTTCAAGGTGGGCTTGACGGGCGCGCCGGGCGCGGGCAAAAGCACCCTCACCTATCAGTTGTTGCCGCGTTTGAAGGCGCGGGGCTATCGCGTGGGGGTGCTGGCGGTGGATCCGACCAGCCCGTTCAGCGGGGGCGCGATTTTGGGCGACCGTATCCGTTTCGATGAGGCGTTGGAGGGCGTCTATATCCGCAGCCTTGCCAGTCGTGGGAGCATCGGCGGTCTCTCGCGTGGCGTGCCGCCTGCCGTGCGCGTGCTGGAAGCGGCGGGCTACGACCTCGTGGTGATAGAAACCGTCGGCGCAGGGCAACTGCAGGTGGATGTGCGCTTCGTCGCCGATACCGTCGTGCTGACCCTTGTGCCCGAAGCAGGCGATGTGGTGCAGGCGATGAAGGCAGGCATCATCGAAATCGCGGATGTGTATGTGGTCAACAAAGCCGATCGGGAGGGAGCGACCCGAATGCGACTGGACTTGCGCAACGCGCTCGAACTCGGCGGCAAACCCAAGGGGTGGAACCCGCCGATTGTGCTGACCGAAGCCCTCTACGGCAAGGGCGTCGACGAGCTGGTGGAATTTATCGAGGAACACAAGCAGTACCAGCAGCAGACGGGCGCGTGGCGCACGCGCCGCCTGCAACAAGTCGAGTGGGAGCTCCAATCGATGGTGCATGACGCGCTGGAGCAGCAAGCGCACAGCGTGGTGCAATCGCTGTTTAGCGAGTCGGCGCGCGCGCGTGTTCTGGACGGCGTCGAGAATCCGTATCCTGCGTTGCAGGCGTGGCTTGCGGGCGAGTGAAGCGCGTGTTAGGGCGTGCGTTGCGCGCCGCTGGTGCGCACGGCGCTGTGCGCAGCGCGTGGCAGTGTCCATGCCGCCAGCGCGAGCGCAATCACAAGGTCGTCGTGGACGCCCTGCGCCGCTTGCAGTCGTGCGCCGCGCGCGGTCGGCGTCGCCTCGAAGTGGTACAGTTCGTGCAGCAGGTCGGGGTCGGGCAAGAGTTGTAGGCGCGCCCCTTCGAGCATCAGCGTGAGGTTTTCGATGAGGCTCTGTTTGAACGCTTGGGTGAAGGCGACGCCTTCGGCGTGGGGTACGCCCGCTGTCTGCAGCGCCTCCAGCAGCGGGTCGCCGACGCCTGTACGGTCGCACAGCACGCGCGTTGCTGCATACATCTGTATCCGTCGCGCCACGACCTCCACTTGCTCCGTCCACGACAGCCCCTGCCAGCGTCGGATGTCCAGCAGTGTCGCGCCCTCGCGCGAGCCGTGCAGAATCGCCAACGCCGTGTAGTCGTGCGAGCGCGCCCAATCCACCCCTGCGACGGTCAGCCCCTCAGGTTGCAGATGGAGCAGCAGCGCGCGATCGACCCACTCGGTGCGGAAGACCTGCCCGGCTGCATCTAAGAACTGCGCGCCGTACTCGATCTGGAACTGTCGCTGCGTCATCAGGCTCGCCTGCATCTGCAGCACGGTCGGCGAGAGGAGCGGGTTGTGCCACGAGGGGCTGCGCAGGCTCCAGATGTGGACGCCGTCGTCTTGCCCTTGCTGGTAGAGCCGATAGAAGTAGTTCTTGCCGCGTGGGGTGGAGACGAGCGCGAGTTTACCCCCTGTGTCGGCGAGCATAGGCGTAAGTACCTCGTGGACCACCTGTTCGGGCACATAGGCGGCTTCGTCCACGATGATAAGGTGCGCTTTGCGCCCGCGCAGGAGCATGCCGCCGCGCGCAGCGGAGCGCGCCCAGAGTTTGCCCTTGCCCAGCGTGAGGGTGGGCGCAGGGGTGCGACGCACGGTGGGGTGCGCCCCGACGCGGTGCAGGAACTCCAACGCCCGCTCGAAGCCCAGCATCGCCTGCTCTTGCGAGGGGGCGACCAGCAGCACCTCGCGCGGTGCGTCGCCGAGCAGGGCGCGGGCAATCTCGGCGGCAATCACCTCCGTCTTGCCCCAACGCCTACCACACGCCAACACGCGCACGGGTGCGCCCGACGCCAAAAACGCTTGCTGACCCAGATGCGGACGCCAACCTGAGAACATCACTTCCCCCCGCTCCTTTTGCCAGCAGGCGCGCGCAACGGCAACCCAGTACTTGTGGCGCGAGGGCTACCCTGCGTGTTCGGGATAGAGCGTGCGCACGGTCTCTTGGGCAAGCGCAAGCCACTGCTCCAGCCGCAGCTCTTCCGCGCGTGCGGCGGTCGGGACGCCTGCGCGCCTGAGAATCGCGCTCGCGCGGTCGGCGTCGTCAAGCAGGCTGGTTAGCGCGTTGCGTAAAGTTTTGCGACGCTTGCCGAACCCCGCGCGCGTCAACTTGAAGAACCACTTCTGCTCCAGTGGCGGCAAGCGGTCGGGCAGGGGCGTTAGGCGCACAATCGCCGAGTCCACTTCTGGCTGCGGATAGAACGCCGTGTTTGGCACGCGCCCCAGATACTCTGCCCGCGTGTGGTACTGCACGAACAGGCTCAGCGCCCCATACGCGGCACTGCTCGGCGCAGCTGTCAGGCGCTCGGCGACCTCCTTTTGAACCGTCAGCACGATTAGGGGGATATGCGCCTTGTCTTTGAGGAGGTGCTCCAGCAGGGGCGAGGTGATGGAGTAGGGGATGTTGGCGACCACTTTCGCCTGCGGCTCGCCGCGCAACAGTTCGGGCACGGGCTGGCTCAGCGCGTTTGCCTGCACCAGCGTAACCGTCTCAAGGCGCTGCGCCTCCAGAACCGATTGCAGGATTGCCACCAGTCGGGCGTCCACCTCCACTGCCACGACACGGCGCACACGCTCGGCAAGCAGCAGCGTCAGGGCGCCCAAGCCCGGCCCCACTTCCAACACGGCATCGTCGGGCTGCAGGTCGGCGGCGTCCAGCACGCGCTGCGCCACACGCCGATCGGTCAGGAAGTTCTGACCCCAGCCCTTCGACGGACGCACCTGGTACGCCTGCAGCCACGCGCGTATCTGCCGCACCGAAAACGGGTTCACCTCGCTCATCTGGTACAATAGTCTACCGTATGGGCGTTTCCGATTCAGCGAAATCTCAGGCTGAAGTGCTAATTCAGGCGTTGCCGTATATTCAAAAGTGGAGCGGAGCCATCTTTGTCATCAAGTATGGCGGCGCAGCGATGAGCGACGCCAGCGCGGCACAGGTGATGCAGGACCTCGTGCTGATGCACTGTGTGGGCATCCGCCCCGTGCTGGTCCATGGCGGCGGTCCCGAAATCTCCGACCTGATGAAGCGAGTGGGCAAACAGCCCCAGTTCGTGGACGGCTTGCGTGTGACCGACGCGGAGACGATGGAGCTGGTGGAGATGGCGCTCACGGGCAAGACGAACCCGCGCTTGGTCGGCTTAATCCAGCAGCAGGGCGGACGCGCCGTCGGGATTTCGGGCAAGGACGGCGGTCTCATCCGCGCACGCAAGCTCGCCAGCGCAGTGGACTTGGGCTTCGTGGGCGAGGTGGCAAGCATCAATCCCGATGTCGTCTACGCGGCGCTCCGAGGCGGCTACATCCCCGTCGTCAGCCCTGTCGGTCTGGGTATCGACGGCGCGACCTACAACCTCAACGCCGATTTCGCGGCGGGCGCACTGGCAGGCGCGCTGGGCGCACAGAAGTTTATCCTGATGACCGATGTGCCGGGCGTCCTCAGCGATACCGAATCGCCCGACTCGCTGATTTCCGAGCTTACACGCGAGCAGGCGCAGCGAATGCTCGATACAGGGCGTGTATCGGGCGGGATGATCCCCAAGCTCCAAGCGTGCCTGCACGCGCTGGAGAAGGGGTGTCCGCGCGCTCACATCCTCGACGGACGCATTCCCCATGCGCTGCTCATCGAGGTGTTCACCGATTCGGGCATCGGCACGATGATCCGATAGCCCATGCGCCCCACACGGTACAATTACCGCCATGCTGGACTATCGAACGCTACGCACGGAGCCTGACCGCGTGCGTGAAGCGCTGCAGAAGCGCGGCGAGAATGATGCCCTGCTGGATGAATGGCTCGCTCTGGACGCCCAGTGGCGCGAACTCACCACCCAAGTGGAGACGCTCACTGCTGAGCAGAATCGCGTCTCCAAAGAGATTCCCCTGCGCAAGAAAGCGGGCGAGGACGCCGAACCGCTACTGAACCAGCTGCGCCAACTCAAAGCGCAAATTGAGCAGCTGGAACACCAGCGACGCGCCGTCGAACACGAGCGCGAGGCAAAGCTACTGCTGTTTCCCAACATACCGCACGCCACAACGCCCGTCGGCGCGGACGCCAACGCGAATGTGGAGGTGCGGCGCGGCGGACAACCCCACCCGATGCGCTTCGAACCGCGCCCCCACTGGGAACTCGCAGAGCGGCTGGGGCTTATCGACTTCGAGCGCGGCGCAAAGGTCGGCGGGAGCGGCTTCCACTTCTACACGGGGCAAGGCGCACGGCTCGAACGCGCCCTGATTAACTTTATGCTCGATTTACATACGCGCGAACACGGCTACTTGGAGGTCTTCCCGCCGTTCCTCGTGCGCCCAGAGGCGATGGTCGGCACAGGACAACTGCCCAAGTTCGAAGAGGAGATGTATCGCTGCGCCGATGACCCGCTGTACCTTATCCCGACGGCGGAAGTGCCCGTGACGAACCTCTATCGCGACGAGATACTCCATGCAGAGCAGTTGCCCATCTCGCTGGCGGCGTATTCGCCTTGCTTCCGACGCGAGGCGGGGGCGGCAGGCAAAGCCACACGCGGACTGCTGCGCCTGCACCAGTTCAATAAGGTGGAGCTGGTCAAGTTCACGACGCCCGAAACCTCCTACGACGAACACGAGAAGCTGCTGCGCGA
>JARJMV020000124.1 GCA_029335935.2 bacterium | reverse complement strand
ACACTCGCCAACGCAACCTCCACTTCCAGCTCCCCCGAGCCTGCTTGGTACTCCTGTGTCCAGCGATCCATTTCCCAATATAACCGCCCGACAATCCGGTGTTGCTTGCGCGTGGGGTACGCCTGGGGGTTGAGCATCCCGTTTTCGAACTCGAAACGTGGCTCCAGATAAGATTGTAGCCACGCCTCCAGCGTCCAAGCCTGAACCGACGGCGTAGGCGGCGATGCTAACATAGCATACCCATTGTACCCCTTCAGAACCTTCACTGCTCGCCCAGCAGCGCTTGTAGGTTCAGCTCAAACCCCTCCAACGCCTGCGAACGAAACACCTCCCCCGCCTCCGCCACCCCGCGAATCACATACCCCTCTGGCGTCCACTGCAACTCCTGAACGCTCAGCGTCTCGCTGTCCACCAACCAGTACCACGCAACGCCCGACTCGTGGTAAGAACGCAACTTCTGCACCGTGTCGCGCGTGCGGGTGGTGGGCGAGATCACCTCCACCACCAAGTCGGGCGCGCCCCGCACCTTGCCCTCAGGCGTCAGCAGCTCCGCCTCGCGCTCGCGCCGAATGAAGGTCAGGTCGGGAATAACCCCCTTGCCAATCGGCAACGCAACATCCACTTCCATCTCCACCGAGCCTGCTTGGGACTCCTGTGTCCAGCGATCCATTTGCCCATATAACCGACCGACAATACGCTGATGCTTGCGCGTGGGTGAAGCCATGGGGATGAGCCTCCCGTGTTCGAACTCGCAACGTGGCTCCAGCTCAGCATGGAGCCACGCCTCCAGCGTCCAAGCCTGAACCGATGGCGTAGGCGACGATACTGGCATAACACGCGAATTGTACCACTTCCACTCATCTTTAGGGTACAATCATCGCATCCATGAGCCGTCTGAGCCTGAGTGACTGGTATCGCTACTTGGAAAGCCAGTTTGAGTCGGCAGAGGAACCGACGCCTGTGCAGGAGCCGCCTGCCTCGCCTGTGTTGGAGCGCCCCGTCGCGCCGCCTGAGACGCCCGCACCGTCAAGCGCATCAAGGGATGTTCCCGTCTCGAATCTCGCAGATGCGCAGGAGGAGCAGGGGCGCGCGGTCGCTGCCATTCGGGTTCCCCATTTGGCCGAGTTTGTACCGCTGCTGCGTCAGGAGTTGAACTGGCAGCCGCCGCAGCCTGCCGAGGCGGAGCCTGCCTCCACCACGCCAGACCCCCCCTCAGACGGTCCGCGCCTTCGCAAACGCGCGGGACGCACGCAACGCGACCCCGAAGCGATTGTGCCTCCCGAAGCCGACGAGGTGTGGGCGAAACTGCCCCGATACCTGCGCTACTTAGCCGAATGGACAGACGACCGCGTCACGCGCAAGTATTACCCCGTGCGCGGACGCGACGAGAGCCGCGAGGAACTCATCGCGCGGCTTACCGACCCCGTGCTGACGCTGGAGGAGACCGCGCGCCTGTTGGGTGTGTGTCCTGCGACCGTGCGCCGCTACACCGACCGCGGCTGGCTCCGCTGCTTCCGCACAGAAGGCAACCAGCGTCGGTTCAAACTCTCCGACATCGTGGCGTTTCTGGAGGAGCAGGCGATGCGCCAACCACGCGGCAATCGCCACAAACCCACCGACGAGACCGCGCCGTGAAAGTCGCCCTCTTCTCCGAAAGCTACTTGCCCTACCTCAACGGCGTCAGCATCTCGATACGCATCCTGCACGAGGAGCTGACCCGTCGGGGGCACGCAGTGTGGATTTACGCCCCCCGCTTCAAAAACTACCAAGACCCATACCCCACTGTCCGCCGCCTGCCCTCGTTCACCACGCCGTTCGAACCCGACTACCCGATTGCCCTGCCGCTTGCGCCGCGTCTCTGGCGCGAGTTCCGCACGCTGGACTTCGATGTCGTGCATACCCACACTCCCTTCTTCACGGGTATGGTGGGCGCAAGCTGGGCAAAGCGACGGCGCATCCCGCTGGTCAGCACCTACCACACGCTCTACGAAGAGTATCTCCACTATGTGCCGCCGATTGTGCCCAAGAATCTCGTGCGTCGGGCGCTGCGCTGGCATCTCAGGCGGTACTACGAGAGCGTAGACGCTGTGATGACGCCCTCCGAAATCGGCGCGGAGGTATTGCGGAAGTACGGCGTGCGTAAGCCCATCACGCCCATCCGCAACCCCGTGCTACCGTTTCCACCCATCAGCAAAGCGGAGGCGCGGGCGCGGCTGGGCATCCCCGACGATGTGTGGATGCTCCTCTATGTGGGGCGCATGGCGCCCGAAAAGAATGTGAGCGTGCTGCTACGCGCGATGCCCCATATCGTGCGCGGCTGCCCCAACGCCCGCCTGTGGCTGGTAGGACCAGGACCCGCGCTGGACGACCTGAAAGCGCAGGCAGAATCCCGCCACCTGAACGAGTGGGTGCATTTCACAGGACCTGTGCCGCGCGATGAGGTGTCACTCTACCTGCTGGCGGCAGACCTCTTCGTGTTTCCCTCAGTCACGGAATCGCAGGGGCTGGTGCTGGACGAGGCACAGGCGGCGGGACTGCCGTGCATCGTAGCGAACGGCGGCGGCGCACCCGAAGCCGTCGACTACGGTCAAACAGGGCTGGTGGTGAAGCCGACGCCTGAAGCGTTCGTCGAAGCTGTACTCCACCTCACGCGCCACGCCGACGAGCGCGAAGCCCTGCGCCAAAAAGCCATCCGCAAGCGCGAACTGCTCTCCGTGCCCGCCGTCGTAGAACGCATCCTCAGCGTGTACCAAACGGCAATAACCGCTCACACCGTAGGCGAATCGGCGCAAGTGGGGTAACCGCGCGTGGGCGTCCGTTAATGCGATTTCAGCCCCCCAGAGAACTCCAAAAATGCAGAAATCGGGTATAATACGCCAAGGAGGTCTCATCATGAAAATCATATCTCGTGGGTTTACCCTGATTGAACTGTTGGTGGTGATTGCGATTATCGCGATTTTGGCGGCGATTCTGTTCCCTGTGTTTGCACAGGCGAGAGAGAAAGCGCGTCAGACGCAATGTCTGTCCAACCTACGGCAGAATATTCAGTCGGTCTTGATGTACACGAACGATTACGACGCCTTGTATCCGCGCGGGATTAGCGGCGAGGGTACGCTAATAGTCCATCTGTTTGACCTGCTCCATCCCTACCGTAAGAGCGCGGAGATACTGACCTGTCCTTCCTATCCGAATGAGCATGGCGGGATGGATTGGCAGGCGCGCCTACGGTTCCGCAACAGCTCGAACCGCAGCGTAGGCACTTTCCGCTACTTCGCTACCGTGCCCAACTATGGCGTTTTTAGTCTCTTCACATGCCGAATTTCCACGATTTACTATCGCAACGAGGGCAAGGTGATTAGCGAAGCCTTTGTGCCGCGCCCTGCAGAGACCATCGCCTTAGTGGACGGCTACTGGTACTATAACGCAGGAACCTACTGGTTCGAATACTGGTTCAAGTATGATATTTGGCCTCGGCATCATCTGGGCAGCAATATTGCCTATCTGGATGGACATGTAAAATGGTCGCACCATCTGGGTGTGCCGCGCGGTGGCGAGATCCCGCCTGCGTGGCGACAGACCTTTTCAGGCGTGTGTCCCCAGCGCAATACGAACACCTACTACTTCTTTAATCATCCGCCGGGATGGAACGGGCGCATCCCGAAAAACGAAGGGGAGTTCAACACGATTAACCCGCACGGGCAGTGCTTTGGCGACTACTTCGGCATCCCCGACACGCCCGTAGTGAATGTGTGTGAGCGGAGTTGCGAGACGACCACCGCGCCCCTCTGCTGGTAGCGAACTCCATCCCATAGAAAAAGGGTGAGGTATAATGGTGCTGCTGTCAGACATGGCTGAACAGCACACATCACATCACAAGGAGGGTATTGTATGATGCACAAGGGACTATTGTGCTTGGCAGCGGCGGTGCTGATGGGAACGCTCGCGCTGACTACGGCCGCCTCTGCGCAAGATTCGGCGATGCAGGGCTTCACGCTAAACGCAGGAATCTTCTACCCCAGCAAGAAGAGTGTGCGCCAAGCGTCGGAGGATATCTGGTTCAGCGTCGATCTGGGCTACAAGTTCCAGACCAGCGAGCCGACCGAGTCGGGCTTCTACTATGAACTCGGCGCGTCGGTGGGCTACAAGGGCGCTGGCGACACCTACTACATTCCCGTCCATCTCACCTTCACGGGCTACTTGAACGAGCAGTTCTTCTACCGTGTGGGCGCGGGCGTCGGCTTCCCCAAGAGCGGTGACGCGGCGTTCTCCTACGCTATCGAGCTGGGCTACAATCTTAGCGCTGGAACGACTCCGATTGCCATCACGGTTGGCTATGCGGGGATTCAACGCGGCGATGTGAACGGCCTCACTGCCGGCGTACAGTTCCGATTCTGAGCTGCTGCGTGTCCACACACAGAAAAAATCCCCCCTGCGGAGCGCAGGGGGGATTTTTTATGGAAGGAAGGTACTCTCCACCCTATAAGACTCATTGACACCCCAAAAGCGGACATCGCCCTATGAAACCTCGCATTTGCGCCTGCGTCTAATCGATTGTATGCCTGCTTGGGGACGGTTTCGGGGCTTCACTGTGATTGAGTTGTTGGTCGTGATAGCGCTGATTGCGCTTTTGGCGGCGCTTTTGACGCCTGTTTTGTATAGCGCGCGGCGCGCCGCGCAACGCACGGTGTGCGCCTCGAATCTGCGCCAGATTGGGTTGGCAGTGCGGATGTATCGCGACGATTACCAAGAGTTGCCGCCGTATCTGTCTGCCGTGCATGGCTATGTAGGCGATTCGCGCGTCTTTGTATGCCCTGTAGACCCGTTGGAGGGGAAGCATCAGGTGCGCGATACGCTGGGCGACGCCTTTCGGCTGGAAGGCGATTACTACCTGCGCAGCGGCGTGAGCTACACCTATGTACCGAACTGGGCGATTGCCCGACAGCTGGGCTGGTGGGAAGCAGGACCACCCTATGGCGCAGGCAAATGGGACGAGCTGACCCCGCTTGCGGAATGCCACTGGCACTGGGCGCGGCAGTTCCATCCGACTTGGCAGACCGACCGCGTGACGGGCGCGCGCGGCTGGGTGCTGGTGCTGACGCTCAACGGCGCGGTGCGACGCCTACGCGCTGAAATGCCCCCCGAACAGTTCACACCCGTTCTCTATCGCTAATTCACCGCGCGCATGCGCTGCAGGAACCTGTCGGCGCGCTCGAACCCGGTCAGGCGCAACGCGCGACGCTCGTTGCCCTGCGAATCGATGAAAATCACGGTCGGCAACCCCACCACCTCGTGGCGTTTCAGTGCGTCTTGCACGGCAGGGTCGCTCTCGGTGGTGGCGTCCAACACCAAGCGCACGAACCGCTCCGACTCTTGCACGACGGCAGGGTCCGTGAAGGTGTAATGCTTCAACTCGCCACACGCCTGACACCAATTGGCGGTGAAATCGATTAGCACAGGCTTGCCCTCGGCGCGCGCCTGCTCTAACCGCTCGACGCTGTACGGCTCCCAAGCGATTTCCACCTTCGGGCGCATCATCGAGAGCGCGTTGTTGACCATCAGCGCGGCGCATACGACGCCGATGAGTTGCTTGAAACGCGCCACGCGCGGTTGCGTAATCTCTTTGCGCTCGCCCAGCAGGAAGTAGAGCGCAGTCAGCCCCAGAAACGCCACCCACACCCAGCCGTAGACCTGAGGTGTCATCAGGCTATTGGCGAAAAAGAGCGCAACGGCAAGCAACATCACCCCGAAGATGCGCTCCACCAGAATCGTCCACTCGCCGGAGCGGGGGATGCGCCGCTGCACTCGCTCGTAGAACAGCCCCGCCAC
>JARJMV020000089.1 GCA_029335935.2 bacterium | reverse complement strand
CTCCCACTGGCTCATCATGCTGGCGAAGGTCGCGCCCAGCAGTCGGTAGGTGGGGGTGACCAGTTCGCTCTCACGGCGCACTTCCACCAGCGCGCGCACGCGCATCTGCCCGCGCGTGAGCCACAAGTGCGCCGCGTCAATCGCGACGACCACGCTGCGCCCCGACTCAATCTCCATCAGCACCGAGCGTTGCTCGTCCACCGCGACCGCGCCGACCACGACGCCCTCCACTTCCAACACGCGCTTGCCCACCGCCAGTTCCAGCCCTGCAATCGGCGTGACGCCTCTGATTTTATGCGCCGCGCGCAGCTTTAGGTACGGCTCCAACTCCTGCGCTTGCGCACCCAACAGCCAAACGCACAGCAAACCCAAGCATAGCCTTCGCGCCATACCTTAATTATTCCATGCAGCCGCCCAGTTTCCTGCCCGCGCGCTTTTTCGAACGCCGAGTCAAACTCCGCACAGGCAGGGTATAATCTATCGCACAGGAGGCAGATTATCGATGAAGATATTAGTATCGGTGAAGCGTGTACCCGACCCGTACGCCAAGATTACTCCGAGTGCGACGGGCGCGGACATCAATCGTGATGGGCTACAGATGGCGGTGAACCCGTTCGATGAGATTGCGTTGGAGGAGGCGATACGCCTAAAAGAGGCAGGGAAAGCCAGCGAGGTTGTGGCGGTGTCCATCGGCGGGGCGGAGAGCCAAGAACAGTTGCGCACCGCGCTGGCGATGGGGGCCGACCGCGCGATTCTGGTGCAGACCGACGCGCTCCTCGACGCGCCCAGCGTCGCCAAAATCCTCGCCGCCGTCTACCAGCGCGAGCAACCCCAACTGGTGCTGATGGGCAAGCAAGCCATCGACATGGACGAAAACCAAGTGGGTCAGATGCTGGCAGCGCAGCTGCACTTGCCCCAAGCGACCTTCGCCTCGAAGATTACCCTCGAAAACGGCAGCGCAATCGTGGAGCGTGAGACCGACAACGGCATCGAGACCATCAAGACGCCGTTGCCTGCGGTCATCACGGCGGATTTGCGCCTGAACGAGCCGCGTTATGTCGCGCTGACGGGCATCGTGCGCGCGCGGAGCAAGCCACTGGAGACCCTTACCCCTGCCGACCTGGGCGTGCAGGTTCAAACGCGCATGCGTCTTGTCAAAGTGGAAGCGCCGCCTGCACGCAAAGCAGGCAAGCGCGTCAGCGATGTCCACGAACTCGTGCGCCTGCTGCGCGAGGAAGCGCGAGTCATCTAACACAGGAGGCGTGATGATGAAGATCCTTATCGTAGCGGAAACGGATGGCGGGCGCGTCTCGGAGAAGACCCTGCCCGCAATCGCCTTCGCCCAGCAGCAATCGCCCAACAACTTCGCGATTCTGGCGATTGGCGAAAATCTACAGTGTATCGAGACCCTCACAGGCTATGGCGCGCAGGCAGTGCTGACCGTGAGCCACCCTGCCCTGACCAAGCCGCTGGCGGAGCGCTACGCGCCCGTAATCGCCCACCACGCACATCAACTCGGCGCAGACGCGATTGTCGCCACCACCACCACCTTCAGCCGCGATGTGCTGGCACGCACAGCAGGACTGCTCGACGCGCCGATGCTCAGCGACATCATCGCGCTGGAGTCGGCGAACGGCAAGCTCGTCGCGAAGCGACCCATCTACTCAGCGAACCTCATAGGCACTTTCGAGGTGGAGGGTAGCCCTGTGGTGATGACCGTGCGCGGTCCCGCGTGGGGCAAGCCCACCCCGACAAGCGCAGAGTCGCCTGTGCAATCGGCAGAAGCCCCCCCAGACATCCCCCAGCGCGCCGAGTGGCTCGGTCTGCAAGGCGGCAGCGGCGGACGACCCGACCTCACCCAAGCGCGTGTGGTGGTCTCCGGCGGGCGACCGCTCAAAGACCCCGAAACCTTCGAGAAATACATCGGCGGCTTGGCGGACGCGCTCGGCGGCGCCGTGGGCGCCACGCGCGCGGCGGTCGACTCGGGCATCGCCCCCAACGAACTCCAAGTCGGGCAGACGGGCAAGACCGTTGCACCCGAACTTTACATCGCCGTCGCCGTCTCAGGCTCTGTGCAACACTTGGCGGGGATGAAAGACTCGAAGGTCATCGTCGCCATCAACACCGACCCCGAAGCCCCCATCTTCCAAGTGGCAGACTATGGGCTGGTGGCGGACTTGTATCAGGTGTTGCCTGAGCTGACGGAGTTGGTGAAGAACAGCCGAGCATAGCAGGAACTTTCGCGGGGCGCGCGGCGTATAGATATCCGCAGGGTCGCAACCTGTGGGGGCGCAGGTTGGCTCCAACGCCAGCCTTGCCAGTCCCGACGCGGCGCGTCTCGCGGCGCCACCGAAGGCTGGCTATCGGTGTTCGCTACTGAAGGGGGCAGTAGTCGGCACTGCCAACCGCGCCTCTAAATATCCTCGATGCCCCACTCAGGCGTCATGGGCTGCTCCACACCGAGATTCTGCAACACGCGCGCGACCACCGTGTCCACTGCCTCTTCCAGCGTGCGCGGGCGATAGTAAAACGAGGGGTTCGCGGGCAGTATCGTCGCGCCCGCCTCCGCCGCTTGCACCATGTTGCGCAGGTGAACCAAGTTGAACGGCGTCTCGCGCACCACCAGGATTAGGGGGCGTCGCTCCTTGAGGCACACATCGGCGGCGCGCGTCATCAAGTCGTCCGAAATGCCCTGCGCGATGCGCCCCAGCGTCCCCATCGAGCAGGGGATAAGCGCCATCCCATCGTGGCGGAAACTGCCGCTTGCAGGCGGCGAGAAGTAGTCGCGTGGATGCAGTATCTTCAAACCGTCCCACTCTTGCCCCAACAGCGCGCGCGCCGAGAGCGTCTCGCGCGTCACATCCATCCCCAACTCGGTCTGCATCACCTGAATCGCCTGCTCGGAGCAGATGTAGTAAATCTCTTGGAAGTGGTGAACAGCTTGGCGCAGGAACCGAACGGCGTAAATCCCACCGCTCGCCCCCGTTACGCCCACCACCAACCTGCCTGTGCGCGTCATGCCCAAAGTCTACCTTGCCCCGCCCTGTCGAGTCTGTGATTCCAATCACGGGGTATACTTGGGCTACGGAGGTTGGATATGTCTGTCAAGGAACAGCTGATTGAGGGTCTGAACACCGACTTGGCGAATGAGTACCAAGCGATTATCACCTACATCACCTATGGCGCGACGGTGACGGGCATCCATCGTGAGGAGATGAAGGAGTTTTTCATGCGCGAAGTGCCCGACGAGCTGCGCCATGCCGAGTATCTGGCGAACAAGATTGCCGCGCTGGGCGGCACACCGACTACGATGCCTGTCGCCGTACCGCCTGCGCACGACCTCAAGCAGATGCTGACGAATGTGCATCGCGCCGAGCAGGAGACCATCGCGCGGTATCTGGAGCGACGCGCCCAAGCCGAGCAGGTGGGCGATTTCGGGCTGGTGAACGACCTGGAAGACATCATCTCGGACGAGACGAAGCACAAAGAGGCGATAGAGATGATCCTACGAGGGCTATGAGCCTACTCGTAGCGTAATGCTTCCACAGGGTCGCGCAGGGCGGCGCGGTAGGCGGGCAGCACGCCGAAGATTAGCCCCACCGCGCCGCACACCGACAGCGCCAGCGCGATAGTGGTCGGCGCGACCTCAGGCGTGAGCACCGTGAACCAATCGATGGCGGCGCACACTCCCCAGCCGATTAGCACGCCCATCAGCCCGCCCAGCAACGCAATCAAAAACGCCTCAATAAGAAACTGCCAGAAGATGTCGCGTCGCTTCGCCCCGACGGTCTTGCGGATGCCTATCTCGCGTACGCGCTCGGTCACGCTCATCAGCATCACATTCATCACGCCGATGCCCCCCACCACCAACGCGATCGAGGTGATGCCCGTCAGCGCGACCGACACAATCTGGAGCAGGGTGAACAACCGTCCGAGCAGCTCCTCTTGGGTGAGGACAGTAAAATCCTCGCTGCTGTTGTGGCTGCGCAGCACGGCGGCGCGGATTTCGCTTTGCAGGCGCGTCGGCTCGATATCGGGCGCGGTCTGCGCAATCACGCGATGGATTTGCTGGCTGCCCATCGCCTTCTGCAGCGCCCGTATCGGCGCGTAAATCGCGAACTCGAAGCCGCCGCTGCCCAGCAGCGAGCGGTTCGTATCCTCCGCCGTGACGCCAATCACACGGAACGGTTGACTGTTGAGCCGTACCTGCTTACCGACGGGGTTCTCGTCGCCGAAGAGCTGCTCGGCAGGTTTGGGTCCTAAGATACATACGAACTGGTCGGCTTCAGCGTCGGTGAAGAACCGCCCGTACTTGAGCGTATGGGGTCGCATTTGGAACCATTCGGGCGTCGTGCCAAGGATGAGCGCGGCGTCTGCCCAGCGGTCGCCCCGTTGCGCCGCGCCCGCCACGAACATAATCGGCGCGACGCGCCGCACGCCCGCCACCTGCGCCACCGCCGCGATGTCGCCCTCGCGCAGCGTGCTAAGCCCGATAAAGCTCATCGGGTTGAACGGATTCTCCGCGCTGAGCCTGCCTGGCAGCACAATCACCAAGTTCACACCCAGCGACTCCACCTGGCTCACCACATCGCGCTGCACGCCTCTGCCCAGCGAGACCAGGATTACAATCGCCGCCACGCCCACCGCCATCCCCAGACCGCTCAGCAGGGTGCGCCGCGGGGTCATCCAAATCGATTCCAACGCCGCTTGGAAACTTCTCCGTATCATAGGTCGTATATCTAACTGAAGGGATTTGGCGAATCGTCCCGAACAGTGAACTATTCCCCTCACGGGGGGCTAAAAATTTTGGCTCGATGTGCCATAATACTAATTGGGAACGAGTTCACCTTCCTTCCTTGGGGGTGGCAGGCTTTGCTCTCCTTTCACTGCCACCCTCCTTTTTAATGCTCCCCCTTGAAACTTTCGGGCTTGATATGGGGTATAATTAGGTGTAGCGAGGCGCCGTGCCCGAGTGGCTAAGGGAAAGGTCTGCAAAACCTTTATTCGTGGGTTCGATTCCCACCGGCGCCTCCAGCCCTCAATTCCCACTGTCGTTCCCATTTGTCGTTGGCGTTTCCGCGATGACCTCCACAGGGGCGTAGAGCCACTGTCCGTCGATGTACGCGCTGATGACGCCGCGTCCGGGGCGCATCGCGCGGAACCGCCCCCACTGGTCGATGAACCCCAGCGTTCCTGCGCCCCACACGATGTCCCAAGTGGAGATAGGCTGGTCGTTGCGCACGATGCGGAACCGGAGCGTTTCACCGACTCGCAGCGTGGCTTGTGCGGGCGCGATTTGATCGCCTGAGTGGCTGGGCAGGGTGGGGCGTTGCGCGTCATCGTAAACCATCCAGGCGTTCGACACGGGGCGCTCCGTGCCGTCGGAAGGGCTGTTGATAATCAGGTTGCGCACCACGAGCGTTGTAGAGCCGCCGCCATCTAAGTTGATGGCTTCCACCGCGCCGTAGCGTTCCATGAGGCGTGCGAGTTCATCAAGCGTTGCGCCCTGGCTGTGCGGTTGACGCCCATCGACGGTGAGCCAGATCATCTCGCCCTGCGCGGTGCGCCCGACGGCAGTGCGCGGATGGCGTCGCTCCACGAACGACTGCGGATTGAATCCGCCCCCCTGCTCCTCGGTGGTGAGCCGCTTGCCGCCTCGGATGAGCCACGGTCCGCCTGCGACTGCTTCTTGCACCTGTCGCCAGCGCGCTGCGTTCTCGCCCTGCAGATCGATTCGGATGGCTACTCGGTCGCCGGGTAGGAGCGTTCGCAGCATCTCGGCGGCGTTGCCCGTGCCGATTAGCACGCCGCCAGTGCTTGGAATGGGCGCGGAGTTGCCCTCGCGCACCTCGCGCACGATGGCCTGCACCGACGTGCCCACCCGCAGCGGGCGCGGCAGGGCTTCCAAGATGACGGCGACGCCACGCGCCGCCGCCGTCGCCGTCGCACCGTAAAACGAGGTGAACAGCACCAGGTCGTTCTGGGCGTTCGCCGCGCGATTGATGCCCGTAATACTCAGTTTCGCGCCGTCAGGTCGCGTCAGGTCGGCGTCCAGCGTCGGGTCGCCCATCACGACCTGCCCTGTCGGGGTCCAGCCGACGCCGGGTCTGCCCGTGTATGGCTCGCTGACCAGTTCGAAGTTCACGATACACAGCCCCAGCGGGTCGCCCCCGTCAAAAAAATCGGCGTTGATTGCTGCGACCGCGCGATGTCGCCACGCCATACGGCTGGTGAGTTCGCGCCCGCGCAGTGCGCCCTCCGTCGCCACGACATCGTTGCCCAACGCCGAGCGGAAACTCACCGCTTTGGCAGGCGTGATGCGCACGCCTTGAACCGCCAACGGCGGATTCTGGGAAATCTCTTGAAACAACACCACATGGGGGCTAATCCGTTTCTCGATACGCTCGGGTGAGAGCGTTTGAAGCGCAGGCGCAAACGCCCACGACAGACCGACCAGCAGGGCCCAAAAGCGCAGCCGATATGTCCGCATCGGCCCAATTGTACCCCAACCGCCCCTTCAGGGGCTTATCTGGCGATAGAGCGGCGCGGTCTGCTCGACGGTGTGGCGAATATGGAACTTCTCGGCGGTGCGCAGCGCATTCTGCGCGAGTTCCAACGCGAGCGACGGCTCTTGGAGCAAGCGTAGCGCCGCCTGCGCCAAGGCGTCGGGGTTCTCGCGCGGAACCAGCAGCCCGGTGCGCTCGTGCTGGATCAGGCGGCGCATCGCAGGGATGTCGGTCGCAACGACGGGCAGTCCGCAGGCAATCGCTTCCATCGTCGAGAGCCCCAAACCCGCCTCGCGCGCTGGGGCGAGCAGCACATCCGCCGCGGCGTAGAGCTCTTCCACCGCGCTCCAATATCCGAAGAAGCGCACATGGTGCGGACGGCTGCACTGCGCGACCATCTTGACTAAGCGCGTGTTGTCGGGTCCGTCCCCTGCCAGCCACAGGTCGGCTTCTGGGAAGTGTTGCCACACGCGCTCCATCGCCTGTAGCGCGACATCGTACCCTTTGTAGCGCATAAATCGCCCGACGCACAGCAGCACGGGGCGGTCATGAGGCACAAAGAACTGCTCGCGCATCGCCTCGCGGCGTGGGAGCTTTTCGAACCGCTCCAGATCGATACCGCCCGGAACGACCACGATGCGCATCGGGGATACGCCGCCGTCCACCAAGCCCGCTTTCACTTGGTCGGAGACGGCGGTAATCATGCGCGGGAAACGCGCAATCCAGCGCCACAGAGCGCGCACCAACGCGCTCTGGCTCAGCAGCAGATGATGCACCGTCCAGAGCCATGGGTAGTTGTTGCGGAACGCCCACGCACAGATCCAGCCCGCGCGCACGCCGTGGCAGTGGACGAGCGGGAACTCGTCTACCCGCTCGCGCAGGATGCGCACGGCGCGCGAGTCGGCTATCAGCCCCGCGCGGTCGCGAATGAAGTCGGGACCTGTCAGCGTCGGCGCATAGCCGAACTCTGGCAGATACTTAATCAACCCCTGCACATGGCGGAGCATGCCACTGCTGCTGGGACGCACAACAATCAGCACGGGCGTGCGCTCGTGCCCGTCGCCGAACGCCGACTCTTCATCAGGCAATATCGTCGGTTGCTTCAGCAGTAGTTGGCTCATCGGGGTACAGGAACCGCCTCCAACAGGCTCATCAGGATACGGTCGGTGTTAAGTCCCTCCACTTCCGCTTCGGGCTTGAGGATAAGTCGGTGTCGCAGCACGGGCAACGCCATCTGTTTCACATCGTCGGGCGTCACGAAGCCGCGTCCGCGTATGGCTGCCAGCGCTTTGCTCACCAGCAGCAGCGCAATGCCCGCGCGGGGACTTGCGCCCACCAACAGATACTCGTTCTGGCGCGTGCGCCGAATTATCTGCAGCATATAGTCGCGCACGGCGTCGCTGACCTCTACCAAGCGCACGATGGCGCGGATGCGCTGTAGCTCCTCAGCGTCCATCACGGGCGTCAGCCCCACCTGCTCCAGTTGGTGCGTGCGGAAGCCTGAATCGTGCAGGCTAAGAATGGCCCGCTCTTCTGCCTCTGAAGGGTAATCCATCACAATCTTGAGCAGGAAACGGTCTAACTGCGCTTCGGGCAGGGGGTAGGTGCCCTCGTACTCGATGGGGTTCTGCGTGGCGAACACCATGAACGGCTGGGGCAGCGGGTGCGAGATGCCGTCGATGGTGACTTGTCGCTCTTCCATCGCTTCCAGCAGCGCGGACTGGGTTTTTGGGGGCGTGCGGTTCACCTCGTCGGCTAAGATGATGTTGGCGAAGATGGGACCGTAGCGCACGCGGAACTCGCCCGACTGCGCCTCGTAGAGGGTCGTGCCGATGAGGTCGGAGGGCATCAGGTCGGGCGTGAACTGCACGCGGCGGAACTGCAGTCCGAGCGTTTGGGCAATCACGCGCACCAGCAGCGTCTTTGCGATGCCTGGCACGCCCTCGATGAGGATATGCCCATCCGCGAGCAAGGCGCACAGCGCTTGCTCAATCGCGCCCTGTTGCCCCACAATCACGCGCCCAATCTGCGCCTGCACCCGCTGCAACGACTCGCCAACAGCGTCGACGGTAAGCACGCTCAGTACCTCGGATCGTGGTGGAAGTGGTGGTGAGTCTCCAGCCAGCGGATGGTGCCGCTGCGTGAGCGCATCACGACCGAGTGCGTGATAGCGCCCCAGCCGGTGTAGCGCACGCCACCCAGCAGGTTGCCCCCTGTGATGCCCGTCGCGGCGAATACCACATTGCCCCACGCGAGGTCTTCCATCATCAGCACGCGCTCGACATCTTCCGTGCCGAGCAGTTGCTGGGCGCGCTCGCGCTCTTGGTCGTTGCGGAACACGAGTCGCGCTTGGATTTCGCCGCCCATGCACAGAGCGGCGGCAGCGGAGAGCACCCCCTCGGGCGCGCCGCCGATGCCCATCAGCACATCAATCTCGCCCTGCGGGTCTAACGCCTCCAGCGCGAGCGACAGGTCGCCGTCGGATACCAGTCGGATGCGCGCGCCTGCCTGCCGAATCTCGTAGGCGAGCTTATCGTGGCGCGGGCGATCGAGCATGCCGACGGTCAAATCCTGCACCTCTTTCCCCAAGCTTTTAGCGATAACCTTCAGGTTCATGCGCGGGGGCAGCGTGATGTCCACTGCGCCTTTGGCGGCAGGACCCACCACGAGTTTGTCCATGTAGATATCGGGCGCGCGAAGCAGTTTGCCCTCGCCCTCCACTGCAGCTGCGACGACACTAATGGCGCCCGGCTGACCCGTAGCGACGAGGTTCGTGCCCTCCACAGGGTCCACAGCGATTTGCACGGCGTAGCCGCTGCCCGTGCCGAGCTCCTCGCCGATATAGAGCATCGGCGCCTCCTCGCGCTCGCCCTCGCCAATCACCACGACGCCCTTCATATCGATGTCGCCGAGTGTGCGGCGCATCGCCTCGCAGGCGGCTTGATCCACCGCATGACGGTCGCCCTTGCCGACCCATCGTCCCGAGCGGAGCGCAGCCGCCTCAGTCGCTCGTACAAAATCCATACCCAAATTTCGATCCATACAGGTTCACCTCTCTCAGTGTGTCTGCGTCGACGATAGTTATGTTCGGCGAGGCGGTTCATTTTCCTGCTAATGCGTGTTTCGCTGCGGGCTATTCGTGAAGTATGGCGTTTCACTGCACGGAAGAGCGAGGTATAATCGCACTAACGATGGAGCGGCGGACGGCGACCCCCCCAGGAGACTGGGCTGCGCGTATCCTCTGGCTGATTACCACGCTGGTGCTGGTTGCGCTGGCGTTGTATGTGGCGTGGTCGGTGCGCCATGTGATTAGCTTGATGTTCGTCTGCGGCGCGATTGCTTACTTGCTGATTCCGCTGGTGGATTGGCTCAGCAGCAAGCGTCCGCCGTTTGTTGCGCCGCTGGCGTGGCGTGGGTTGGTCAGCCTCGCCGTCACGCTCGGATTCCTAGCTGCGGTGGGCGCGGCGACGGTCGCGTTCATCACGCCGTTCGTCTACGAGGCGCGCGACTTCCTGCGCGACCTGCCCCGCTACCAAGAGCAACTGAGCCGAACCGCCGCCGAGTGGCAAGACGCCTATCAAGCATGGTACGAGACGCTCCCCTCCCCTACGCAGCGATGGCTCGACCGACAGCGCGACTCGCTGACCCGCTCCCTTGAACGCACCACCGAAGACCTCCAAGCGACTGTTCAGGGCGCGGTTCAGCAGACGGGTCAACTCATCAACTTCTTGGTGGAGCTGTTTCTGGTACCTGTGATAGTGTTTTACCTGCTGTTCGACTCGCACCGTCTCAAGCGCGAGACATTACGCTGGACGCCGCCGCGCTATGTACGCCTCGCCTTAAGCTTGATCCAGGAGACGAATCGCGTGATGCGGGGCTATATCGTGGCGCAGCTGATACTGGGCGTGATTGCTGGCATCGCCACCTGGATGGGGCTGCAGCTGATGGGCGTGAAGTACGCCGCGACGCTGGCGATGTTCGCAGGCATCGCGCGGGCGATCCCCGTGATTGGACCTGTGATTGCAGGCGCGCCGATTGTGCTGATAGGGCTTATACAAGGAGGATTACCGCTGGGCGTGCAACTGACACTTTTTGTCACCGCGCTTTTCGTGGTGGAACATAAGATGATTATGCCCAAAATCATCGGCGATCGGGTCGATTTGCACCCTGTACTGGTGATTGTAGTGCTGTTAGTAAGTGGCAAGTTTTTCGGGCTGATGGGCATGTTTTTCGGTGTGCCCGTGGCGGTGATTGCGCGGAATGTCATGCTTCAGCAGCGTCGGCGCGCGCGCCCGAAAATCCATCGGCTCGAGGTACTGGAGCCAGAGGCGCCAGCCCCCGCAAGCACAGGCACAGGAGGACAATAGGTTGGATATTCTACAGGCGATCTGGTTAGGCGTGCTGCAAGGGCTCACGGAGTTCCTCCCCATCTCCAGCTCGGCGCATCTTATTCTAATGCGGTTCTGGTTCGGTTGGGAGATGGGCGACCCTCAGGCGGAGTTGGTGTTCGATGTCGCGCTCCATGCGGGCACGCTCACGGCGATCGTGGTCTACTTCTGGCGCGATTTGACGCGAATTGCAGGCGCGGCATTCAGCACTGCCCCCGAGCGCGCGGTCGACAAGCGGCTTGCGTGGGGCATCGCGATTGGCTGTCTGCCCGCTGCGCTGGTTGGCGTGCGGTTTGAAGAGCCTATCGAGGAGTTTTTCCGCTCGCAATATGCACTGATTGCTGGGCTGCTGATTGGTATCGGGGTGTTGATGGCGATTGTGGACAGGCTGGGACGCAAGGAGCGGTCGCTGGAGTCGCTGGGCATTCTGGACGCCTTGCTGATAGGTGTGGCGCAGGCGTGTGCGCTGGTACCGGGCTTCTCGCGGTCGGGAATTACCATGATTGCGGGGCTGATGCTGGGGTTGCAGCGCGAGTCGGCGGCGCGTTTCTCGTTCTTACTGGCGACGCCTATCACCTTCGGCGCGGCGGTGTGGTCGTTCCGCAACCTATTCAAGGGAGACATACCTGCAGATATGATTGCGCCGATGGTGGCCGGTGGCGCGGCGGCGATGGTGGTCGGCTGGCTCTGCATCGCGTTCCTGATACGCTACTTGCGCACGCGCTCGCTGATGCCCTTCGTGGTCTATCGCATCGCGATTGGTTTGGCGACGCTGGGCAAGGTGTTTTTCGGAGGTTGAGATGCGCGTGTTGGTGACGGGCGCGCGCGGCATGCTGGGCGCAGCGGTGGTGGCGCGGTTCCGCGCGGCAGGGCTGGATGTGCAGGGCACGACCCGCGCTGAACTCGATATCACGCGCCCTGAGCAAGTCCGCGCCCTGTTCGACGCGCTGCGCCCGAACCTCGTCGTCCACTGCGCCGCGATGACCAATGTGGACGCCTGCGAACGCCAACCGCAGGACGCCTACCGCGCTAACGCTTTCGGCGCGGAGGGAATTGCCTCCCACTGTCAGCGCGTGGACGCCGCATGCGTCTATATCTCCACCGACTATGTCTTCGACGGCGCGAAAGGTTCACCCTACCACGAGTACGACGCCGAGAACCCCCTAAGCGTTTACGGCAAATCCAAGTTCGCAGGCGAGCAGGCGGTGCGAGCCATCTGTCCGCGCCACTACATCGTGCGCGTGGCATGGCTATACGGCAAGTATCGGAAGAGCTTTCCGCAGTTCGTGGTGGAGCAGGCGCGCGCAGGCGGCTCGCCCACTGTCATCAGCGACCAGATAGGCTCGCCCACCTACACTGCCGATGTCGCCGACCGCCTGCTGCAACTTGTCCGCACGGATTGCTATGGGGTCTACCACATGACGAACGCCTCGCCCGTGTCGCGCTATGAGTTCGCCGAGACGTTATTGGGGATGCTGGGCCTTCGGGCGTCGCTGACGCCGTTGCCGTTGGCGCAGTGGCAGACGCCTGCGCCGCGCCCGCGCTACTGTGCGCTTACCTCGTGGCGCCTGGAATGGGCAGGCGTCGAGCCGATGCCCCCGTGGCAAGACGCGCTTCAACGATTCGTTCAAAACGACCTGCAAGAGGGGTATACTTACAAAGAAGGTGAGAGTGCCAATGCATAAGTTGCGAATAGTGATTGCCGACGATGAGCCGATTATCCTGCTGGACCTGCGGCAGATGTTGGAAGAGCTGGGCATGAGCGTGGTGGGCGAGGCGAGCAACGGCGTGCAAGCCGTTGAGAAGGTGCGCACGCTCAAGCCAGACCTCGCGATTTTGGATGTGAAGATGCCCGAAATGGATGGCATCGAGGCGGCACGCATCCTCCACGAGGAGCGGCTCGCCCCTGTGGTGCTACTCACGGCTTACAGCGACCGCGAACTCATCCAGCGGGCAAAGCAGGCCGGCGTGTACGGCTACCTCGTTAAGCCGTTCAAACAAGCCGACCTGACCCCAGCAATCGAGGTCGCCCTCGCACGCTACCAAGAAGCGCGTGAACTGGAGCATCAGGTGGACGACCTCAAAGAGACGCTGGAGACGCGCAAAATCATCGAGCGAGCCAAGGGCATCCTGATGGACACCTACGGGCTGCGCGAGCAAGAAGCCTATCGGCGTATCCAAGTGCAAAGCATGAACACGCGCAAGAGTATGCGCGAGATTGCCGAGGCGATTATTATCGCCCACACGATTCAGACCCCCAACCAATGAATCTCACCGCAATTACCGACGAGATTGCCGACGACCTGCGCACTGCGTTGCAGGTCGCATGCGAGTTCGGCATCGAGGCGGTGGAGCTGCGCACGCTCTGGGGGGTAAACATCGCGCAGGCAGATGACGAACTGCTGCGCCGTGCACAGGCAACGCTGCGCGAGTTCGGCATGCGCGTCTGCTCTATCGCGACGCCTGTATTCAAAACCGACCTGTTCGGTGCGACCGAGCGGGGCCCGATGCACGCCGCCCAAGAAGCCGACCTGCGCGTGCAACTGCCGATGCTGCGGCGATGCCTGGAGTACGCCGCCTTCTTCGACGCGCCCCTCGTGCGCATCTTCGCATTCTGGCGGGCAGGCGCACTGACCCACGAACGCGAAACACAAATTCTGGGCTGGCTGGAGCGCGCCCTGCCCTACGCCGAACGCGCCGACATCGCGCTGGGACTGGAAAACGAACACAGCTGCCAAGTCGGCACAGGTGCAGAACTGGCACAGATACTTTGCAAACTCGACTCGCCCTACCTGAAGGGTATCTGGGACCCCGGCAACGCCTTCGTGCTGGGCGAAACCGCACAGACAGGCTACGCAGCGGCGCAACCCTATGTGGCGCACATCCATATCAAAGACGGCATACGCCTGCCCGACGGCTCCGTTCGCTGGGTCATCGTCGGACAAGGCGAAATCGGCTACGCGGAACACTTTCAGCAGATTGCCCGTAGTGGTTATCAAGGCTATCTCTCGCTGGAAACGCACGCACGAGTGGAAGGGCTGTCGCAAGCGGAAGTCTCGCGCCAGTGCCTGCAAGCAATGCACACACTCATTCAAGCAACTTCAGGAGGCAACTAAATGGCTGGCATCACAGTACGCACTTTCCGAGAACTGCTCAAACGCAAGCTGGTCAAGGGTATCGGGCTGATTGCACTGCTGGGCGTTGCGGCGAGTATGGTGATTTTCTTCGCTATACCGCCCGGCGCGCCCATTCAGCAGACCGAAACCCAAGGATTGAAACAGCCCGTTGTCAAGGTGGGCGATCTCGTGGTCACAGAATCCGACTTGCAACGCTTTATCAACGCCCAAACGCAAGGGAACCCACCCACCGAATATGGCGCCCTGCTGCAACTGCGCTACCAGGTCGCTCAAAGCATCGCCGACGCGCTCGCCTTCACGCTGGAGCTTGAAAAGCAAGGCTATCGAGCCGCGCCCCGTGAAATCGAAGCCGCTAAGGAGGAGTTCATCAAGTCGCAACTGGATTTGGTGCGCCAGCAGCTGCTACCTGAGGGCAAGGGCGACGACCGCGCGTTCGATAAAGCCCTCAAAGAGCGCGGTGCGTCGCTACGGCAACTGCGCGAACGCCTCGAAGCCGAAGTGCCCGACCTGCAGTTCCGCGTCTTCGTCACGCGCGACAAGTTCCTCAAGAGCCTGCGTGAAAAATACAACCCGACCGACGAGCAAGTGCGCCTGATGTTTGAGAATGTGTACCCGGCGCGAATTTTTGTGTCGGTAGAGAAGCACCGAGATCAAGCGGAGACGCGCATCCAGCAAGCACATGCCGCGCTCCAATCGGGCAAGCCCTTCGCAGAAGTCGTGAAACAATACTCCGACGACCCCAACGCCATCCAAGAGAAGGGCGGACGCATCACCGGCAGCGGCTACTACGAAATCCAAGAGCAACTCGTCAGCCTCTTCGGCGCGGAGGTCGCCAATCGCGTGATGGCCTTCAAGCCCAATCAGGACTTCACCGAGCCCATCCAAGATAAGGAGAAGAAGGGCTACTATATCTACGCGATCGCAGAACGCACGATGGAGCTGCCCCCCGACTTCGACGAGAAGAAAGACCAGTATCGCCAAGCGTATATCAATATGCGCGTCAACAGCGAGGAACAGCGCGTGCGCAACGCCGCGATGCAGAACTTCAAGCCCGAATTCGTAGACCCGCTGCTGGCACAGTTTGACACTCTCTCTCGGATGACGAGCGCGCAGACGCCTGAGCAGCTGAAGACCTTCAAACAGGTCAACGACGCGCTCATCCCCATCGTGAACGCGTCCAGCCCGAACGTACGGCTCGCGCAGTGGATGCAGATCATGGTGCTACAACGGTTAGTGCAACTGCATCAAGAGGTGAAGGACCAAGAGGGCGAGAAGAAGTATCAGGAACAGCTGAATGCGGCGATGAACCGCTTCTTCGCGGAGGGCGGCGAGGATTTGAGTATTCGTCTGATGCGCGCGGAGAAGCTCATCGAACAGGGCAAAAAGAAGGAGGCGTTGAGCGATTTGGAGGTCGCCTCTGGGCTGGTGTATCGCCCCAACGACTTCCCGTTCCTGTTCGGAGTGGCGGAACTGTACGAGAAGGCCGGTCGCAAAGACTTGGCGCAGCAGGCGCGCAAGCGCGCGCAGGATATGCAAATCGCTCTCCAGCGCCAGCAAGAAGAGCAGCAGAAGATGCTCGAAAAGCAGCTGGAGGAGTTCCGCAAGCAGCAGGAAGAGGAGCGCAAGAAGCAGGAAGCGGCGCAACGGAAGCAGTCGCCGCCCAACGCCAACGCGCCACAGTCGGGCGGCGCGTCGCCGCCCAACGCCAACGCGCCCCAGCAGGGCAAGTGAGCGATTTAGGGTACACTTGGCGCGGACGCCATGAAACGCTACTACATCACGACGCCCATCTACTATGTGAACAGCGCGCCGCACATCGGAACCGCGCTCACGACAATCGTCGCCGACGCCTGCGCCCGATTCCAGAAACAGCGCGGGCGCGAGGTCTACTTCCTCACTGGCACGGATGAGAACGCCCCGAAAGTGCATCGCGTCGCCCAAGAGCGCGGGGTCCCGACCCAGCAGTTCGTGGACGAGATGGCGGAAGTGTTCGCCCACACTTGGCGCGCCCTACATATCGAGTACGATGTGTTCATCCGCACCACCGAGGCGCGCCATACGCGCGTGGTGAGCGAGGTGTTCCGACGCCTACGCGAGCAAGGCGACATCTACAAGGGTAGCTATCAAGGCTGGTACTGCATCGCGTGTGAGACTTTCTTCGCGAGCAGCAAGATCGACCAGTCGCGCACTTGCCCCGATTGTAGCAAGCCGCTGGAATGGCGCGACGAGCCGTGCTACTACTTTCGCCTCTCCGCTTATGAGGCGCGTCTGCGCGAGCATATCTTGGCGAACCCGCAGTTTGTGCAGCCTGAAGTGCGCCGCAACGAAACGCTGGGCTTCATCGGCGAGGGCTTGCAAGATGTCGCGGTCAGCCGCACGGGCGCCGATTGGGGCGTGCCTGTGCCCGACGACCCCGACAGCGGCGTGGTGTATGTGTGGTTCGACGCGCTGTTGAACTACCTCACGGCGACAGGCTGGCTGGAGCGCGGCGAAAACTATCTCGACACTTGGCCCCCCGACCTGCAACTGATGGGCAAGGATATCCTGCCGCGCTTCCACGCGACGATATGGCCCGCGATGCTGATGGCGCTCGGCTTGCCCCTGCCCGAACGCCTCTACGGACACGGCTGGTGGATTGTGAACCAGCAGAAGATGTCGAAGTCGCTGGGGAATGTCTATGCGCCGCTGGAGGTGGCCCAGTCGCTGGCGCAGGCGTCGGGATGCGAGCAGCCCTACGCCATCGACGCCTTCCGCTACTACCTGCTGCGCGAGATGCCCACCGACTCGGACGCCGAGTTCAGCTTGGAAGGCTTCGAAGCGCGCTACAACGGCGACCTCGCCAACGACTTGGGCAATCTGCTACACCGCACGCTGTCAATGATGCACCGCTACTTCGGCGGGCGCGTGCCCCAAGACGCGCGAGTCGATGCGTCAATAGCAGACCTGTTCGCGCAGCAGGCGGCGCGAGTCACTGAAGCGTTCGAAGCGGTAGACTATCCGCGCGGACTGCGCGAAGCTTGGCAGATTATCGGCGCCGTGAACCGCTACTATGACGAGCAAGCGCCGTGGACGCTGATGAAGCAAGGCAACGCCGAGCGCGCAGGGCAGGTGCTCTACGCAGGGCTGATTGCCGCCCGATTGCTCAGCGGGCTTATTGAACCCGTGATGCCCCAAGTCGCGCGCGCCATTGCTCAACAACTCAATCTGAGCGCAGTGCCCTGCTGGAGCGATGCGACAGTGATGAACGCCATCCCCAGCGGACACCTCTTGCAAGAGCCAACGCCCATCTTCCCGCGCTTGCAAACAAAGACCAAAACTCCGACTGAAGCGCAAGCGGCGCCTGCAGCCACACCGACCCCGCTCAAGGAGCCGAAACCCATGCCAGAACCCATCACAATCGACGACTTCAAGCGGTTGCAGATACGCATTGCGACTATCAAAGCCGCCGAGCCGGTGCCTAAGTCCAACAAACTGCTCAAGCTCACGCTGGATGTGGGCGGCGAGGAGCGCACCATCGTGGCGGGCATCGCCGAAGACTACGCGCCCGACCAGATTGTGGGCAAGCAGATCCCTGTGCTGGTGAACCTGCAGCCTGCACTGATTCGGGGCATCGTGTCGGAGGGCATGATGCTCGCCGCAGATGTGGACGGCAAAGCCGTGCTGCTCCATCCCGACCGCGCCGTGCCGAGCGGCAGTGTGGTGCGTTAGGCTATCGCGTTGGCGCGCAGTAGCTAATCTGCTCGAACTCTTCGGCGTTCAGGCTCGCGCCGCCGACCAACGCGCCGTCTATCTCGGGCTGATGGAGCAGGGCGTGCGCGTTCGACGCCTTCACGCTACCCCCGTACAAAATGCGCACGAACTCGACCAGTTCCTCGTCGTAGAGTGCGCGCAGCGTCTGGCGAACGAAGCCGCACACGCGGTTCGCCTCGTCCGCCTCGCACACTTGCCCCGTGCCAATCGCCCACACCGGCTCGTAGGCGATCACCAGTTCGTAGAGTTCGTCGGCTGCGATGCCTGTGAGTGCGCCCTCCAACTGGGTGCGAATGACGCTCTCGGTCTGCCCCGCTTCGCGCTCGGCGAGCGTCTCACCCACGCAGAGGATGGGCTTGAGACCGTGCGGCAGGATGGCGCGCAGTTTGCGGTTCAAGATCGCCTCGTTCTCGCTGAAGTAGGGCAGCAGGCTGGCGTCCAAGTCGGGGTCGTCCACGCCGAAGCGTCCGCGCGTCTCGGAGTGCCCCAGAATCACATACTCGCAGCCGACAGCAACCAACATCGTGGGCGAGACCTGCCCCGTGAACGCGCCAGCATCGCGCCAAAAGACATTCTGCGCCCCCAGCTTCATCTCGCTGCCGCGTATCGCTTCGCCTACCGCCTGCAGCGCCACAAAGCTCGGACAGAGCAAAATCTCCACATCCGAGCGCATGCCGATGCGTTGGCGCAAGGTGGTTGCCAACGCCGCACCCTCCGATGGCGTCAGGTGCATCTTCCAGTTGCCTGCAATCAAGGGTCGTCGCATAGTGATCCCTCTCTGGCTCGGACTGAAGTCCAAGCATCTTGCTTCGGCGAGGACGCCGACGCGACGGGGTTGTGTGTCGTCTGCGGGTCGCCGACGCGACGGGTTTGTGTGTCGTCGGCGAGACGCCGACGCGACGATTTTATGTGTCGTCGGCGGGACGCCGACGCGACGATGTTATGGGTCGTCGGCGAGGACGCCGACGATGCGGACGACATTATGCACAGACAGGAATGTCTATGCTATTTGGAGAGTTCTTG
>JARJMV020000077.1 GCA_029335935.2 bacterium | reverse complement strand
GGATAGCCCTGCTCCTTGAACCACTGGAGAGCCTCTTCCGCGCACCTGAACATAATATTTACATTCGTCAGGGCGTGTAAAATTCCTGCCATCGCCCGCACGGAATGGGCATCCGGGTATGGCAGGGCGCACACGCCGGTGCGCCCCTACACCCATCACCGACCCTGTAGGGGCAGACCTATGTGTCTGCCCCTGCAACAGCAACGCAAGGCGCACACGCCAGTGCGCCCCTACGACCACCCTGCAAAATTGATGCTGTCAGCACGGTATAATCTTAGCCAAGACTATTCCCGACCTTGTGGATAACGACCTTTCGAAGGGGACTCAGTTAGCGAATGTGCTGGCGGATGCGCTCCGTTCAAGCCAAGAACCTCGCCTGTGGGTCGCTACCGCCTATTTCAACATCGACGGTTTCGAGGTGTTAGGCGACGCGCTGGAAGCCGTGCAGGAGCTGCGCATCCTGCTGGGCACGGAACAGCACCAAGAGTTTGTGCTGACCCACCGCCTCGCGCAGGAGCTGGAGCGCCACTTCGCCCTCATCCACCCCGAATCGCAGCGCAAGGTGGAACGGTGGTCTACCTTCTTGAGAGGCGACAAGGTGCAGGCGCGCCGCTACAAGCCTGCAGAACACGGGCGCATCCTGCACGGGAAGATGTACCTAATTCAAGGCGTGCCGATACTGGGGGCGGTCGGCGTCGTCGGCTCCTCCAACTTCACCGGCGCGGGATTGACCACGAACCTCGAACTGAACGCGGTTCTCAAACAGCAGGCGCAGACCGCGCAGCTGAAGCAGTGGTACGAGACGCTTTGGGAGCAGGCGGAAGACTACAAAGGCGAGCTGTTGCAGATGCTGGAGCAGTTCACGCGCTTGCTTAGCCCCTACGAGGTCTATATCAAGGTGATTTACGAGGCGTATCGCGATCGGCTGGAGGCGAAGCTTTCGGAACAGGACGGGAAGCCGTCGCCGATCCTGTTAGCCGACTTTCAGCGCGACGGCTACCACGCTGCCCGCGAAATCTTGGAGCAGTACGGCGGCGTGCTGATTGCCGACTCGGTCGGGCTGGGCAAGACCTACCTCGCCCTGCGCCTGCTGGACGACTACGCCTACCACCAGCGTAAGAACGCGCTGGTCATCTGCCCCGCCGCCCTGCGCGACACCGTGTGGAAACCCCTGCTGGAGCAACACGCCATCCCCCACCGCATCGAAAGCATGGAGCAACTCAGCCGCGAGCAACTCAATCTGGACGACCTCTCCCAGTTCAGCGTGATTGTGGTCGACGAGTCGCATAACTTCCGCACCCCCGGCGCTAATCGCTGGCGCAACCTGTCCAAGTTGATACGCGAGATACGCAGCGCCAACCCCCACGAGACGCGCCTCATCCTGCTCACGGCAACCCCTGTGAACAACTCGGTGTACGATTTGTACCATCAGATACGGCTTATCACGGGCGATGATAAGGGCTTCTTCCAAATCGCGGGCATCGACAATCTGGAGAGCTACTTCCGCAAGGCAGACGAGACGCAGGAGACGCTCTATGAGCTGCTGGAGGCGATTAGCGTGCGCCGCAGCCGCGCCTTCATCCGCCGCCACTACCCCAACACCGAGATCGACGGCAAGCCCATCCACTTCCCCGAACGACACATCCATTCCCAAAAGTACGACCTGCAAGCCGTCTACGGCAGCGATCTATACCAGCGCGTCGCCAGCGCGATAGAGCGGCTCAACCTCGCCCCCTATCAGCTCGAATCCTACCGCAAAGAGATCGTGAAAGGACACCCGCACCGCCTCGAGGAGGGCGTTTGGGAGCCTATCGAGGCAGAACTGCGCAGTAAACTGGCTGAGCAGAACGCGCTGGCGAACCTAATGCGCGTGCTGTATCTCAAACGGCTTGAATCGTCTGTGGAAGCGCTGCGCAACTCACTCCGCCATCAGATGGAGTTCCAGAAACGATTCCTCGACGCGCTCAAACAAGGCAAACTGCTCACCAGCGACGACTACCGACGCATGCTCTTGATGGAGAGCGACGACGAGGAGGAAACCACCAGTAGCCTCCACGAGTTCCTGAACGCCCTACAACCCATCGACGCCGCGCAGTATGAGCTACCTCTCATAGAACGGGCCGTCAGGGAAGATGTAGATAGCCTCAACACACTGCTGCAGGAGTTAGACAAGCTGAAACCCGAAAGCGATGCGAAGGTGGAAGTGCTTGTGGACCTGATTGCACAGCACACGAGCGAAAAGATAGTGCTATTTTCGCACTATAACGATACGGCGCAGATGCTGGATCGCGAGCTGCGCCGACGCCTGCCGAACCTCGAGATAGCGCTGGTGGACAGCGATGTGCCTTTGGAAAAGCGCAGGAATATCGTGCAGCGATGCTCTCCCGAATCCAACCGCTACACCCTCCGCCCTGAGGAGCGCGAAATCCAGCACCTGATCGCGCCGGACGCGCTGAGCCAGGGGCAGAACCTGGCAGTGGCGCGGCTTGTGTGCTACTGTGTGGTCCACGGGTCCGCCGGGCGGGGGGTG
>JARJMV020000208.1 GCA_029335935.2 bacterium | reverse complement strand
CTGCCGGACGAGGGATACACGCCTGCCCAGATTGCCGAGCATTTGGGGGTTGGCGTGAACACGGTGTACGCCTATCGGCAGGAGTTGCAGGCGCATTTCGTGAAATACTTCGGATATGACCCTAGAAATCGGGGGTCTCGTGTCGTTAATTAGAGTGGAGGTTCCCCACAGGGGCTTCCGAGACCAACACAGTGGGTATTATTTTACACTAAGGAGGGGCAGTGTGGCAGGGATTGTATCGCAAGTCCTACCCCTGTTGATCCCTCTCCAAGACCACAGCCGTAGGGGGTGGAACGATGCGTTGTTGGCTTGGACTGTTCTTATGGACTTGGGTTGGTGCAACTGTGGCAGTAGCGCAGGAGTCGCCCCCTGTGCCCACTCCACTGGTGGTAGCGTGCTGCCAAGGCGAGTTGGATCGTGCGGAGCGACTAAGACAAGCTGCCGAGCAGGGCGCGCCCATCGACTCTTTGAGCGATCTCGCTCGCCAAGAGGGATTTGAACTGGTGGAACACAAATCAGATTACTATGCGCTCAGCCGAACTTTGCTTACATTCCCCGCCACTATCGACGCGCATTTACTGGAGTGCCTGATGAGGCAGAGCGGCAGTCTCTCCGAAGCAGACTGCGACAGCGCTAAGCAATTCGTCGTGCAGAGTTTGCAATCGCTGGCGAGAATCCCAGAATTCGTTCAGATAGTCGCCTCAAAAGTTGGACTGAGCTTAGCCGAGTGGATGGAGCAAGCGCAGTGGGAGATTCAACTATCAGCAGGGCAGCTCACCGCTTCCAGAGACGGCAACGCAGCCATCTTTGTGGGAGAGTGCGAGTACCTTCCCAGTGCGCTACCCCACCGAGAGGCGCCCAATGCCAAGCGTCCTGATGACAATATGAGCAAGGATATGGTTTCGGCGGCGACCTGTAGCGATTACCATTTTTTATACACCAGTGCGGTACCGCTCTCTCTGCGCAAGGAGCGGGCGCGCGACGCCCTCGAACTCATCGCGCGTCGGGAAACGCAGGAACAGCAACGACTAAACCAGCTTATCACCCAGCTACAGAGCCACTATCGCGCAGAACTGGCAGGGCGAACGCTCAAGTTCGCCGAGTTGCCCTCGGACATTCAGCAACGCATCGTCGAATCGATAGCGGATTTTGAAGCAGATACCCGCTCCGCCTCTGAAGCGATTCAAGAAACCTACACTCTTTATGTGACCCCCGAAGTGACGATTCGATTCACGCACGGAGGCAAGAGTTGGCTGGTGCATGTGTATCTGATGCCCAATATGCCTGCAGATGTGCGTCCCGTAGCGGTTGGTTTACTGAGCGAATAGTCGGCGACAGGAGACTGTTACCTTCATCTCTCACTTCCTTCCTGCGTGTGAGAGAGGGGGAGTGGACGCTGACGCGCTTGGAGGATATGCCGCTGCAGATTGCTTTGACTATACGGCGTTGAGAACCGCTATCAAGTCAAATTGATGACTGACGGCGACCAGCCCAACTTGCAGAGCGTCTGGAGGTAGTCGTCGGGGGTGAGGGTGTCGGGGTGGCGACCTGTGAGCGCGACAATCACCCCCTCCATTACATTGGTCGCGAAGGTCTCGCCCTCGATGACAGGCGTGGTGGTAATCACCCGCGCTGCGCCCGCCTCCCGCAGGAACTCGATGTCTGCCTTGCGCACCGTGTTCGTGATGACGGTCTTGTTCAGGATTTGGTGGGGCATATACTTGCGGATGTAGTGCCAGTCGCCCGCGATGACATCGGCTTCGCGGAACAGTTTCTCGGCGCGTGGCGTGCGCTTCTCCTGCTTCTCGCCCGTCGGGTAGAACCATTGGAAGGGCAGGCGCGTGATGATGGGCAGCAGCAACCGCCCCAGTATCTCCACCGTGCGGTAGGAGCGTATCGGGATGGGGACGCCCACTGCGAACACCAAGTCGCCGTAGATGACGCGCTTGGCGCGCTGGGCGAGCTCCTGCGCCATGCCGAACCGATCGACCGCCGCGACGAGCAGCACCGTGCTTTGCGAGAAGTCCAGCACCTGCTGTGTTTGGATCCAGCGCAACGCCTCGCGCTCCAGCGTGTTTTTCAGCCCGCTGCCGTCGACTACAGGCGTTTTCTTAGCCACAGAGACGAGCTTTTGAATCGAGCGGAAGGTGTAGCGTCGGCGGCCCACCCAGATGTGCAGGTCTGCGCCGCCGATGCCCAGCGCGTCTACCTTGCCGTCCAGTTCGGCGAACAGTTGCTGGAAGCGGCGCAGGTCGCCGTCCGTGCCGATACGCTCTATCAAAAACGGTTCGCCTGCAATCATCACCTCGCTGCGCTTATCGCGCTTCGAGGAGCCGAGACTGACCGAGACGATATGTTTCACCGATAGTCTTTGAACAGCTCGCTGACCGACTCGTCGTGGTGGATACGCTTGATTGCCTCGCCCAGCAGGGGCGCGACCGACAGGCGCACGAGTTTATCGAACTGTTTGTGCGGCGGCAGGGGTATCGTGTCGGTGCAGATGACCTTCTCGATGGGCGATTCGGCGAGTCGTTGCGCCGCGTTGCCTGAGAACACGGGGTGCGTGCAAGCGGCGATGACGCTGGTTGCGCCGCGCTTGAGCAGGGCTTCCGCGCCCTGCACCACCGAGCCGCCCGTGTCGATCATATCGTCGATCATGATGGCGATTTTGCCCTGCACATCGCCGATGATTTCCATCACTTCCACCTTGTTCGGTTCGGGGCGGCGTTTTGCGATGATGGCTAAGGGCGCATCCAACGCCTCCGCCAGCGAGCGTGCGCGCGGCACACCCGCCACATCAGGCGAGACCACCACGATATTCTGCTCGTGGTAGCCCTGAGCAATCAGATACTCGGCGATAATCGGGCCCGCGTAGAGATGGTCAACTGGGATGTCGAAGAAGCCCTGGATCTGCTCGGCGTGCAGATCGACGGCAATCACGCGCGTGGCGCCTGCTTTGGTAATCAGGTCTGCCACGAGGCGTGCGGTAATCGGCTCGCGCGGCTTGATTTTTTTGTCTTGGCGTGCGTAGCCGTAGTAGGGAACCACCGCCGTAATACGCCGCGCAGACGCCCGTCGGAAGGCGTCGAGCAGCACCAGCAGCTCCATCAGGTTATCGTTGACGGGCGCACAGGTCGGCTGCACCACGAACACATCCATCCCGCGCGCGCTCTCCAGCACTTGCACGCGCACCTCGCCGTCCGCAAAGCGCGTGCAAATCATCCGCCCCAGCGGTCGTCCTAAGTAGCTTGCAATCCTCTCTGCCAGCTCGGGGTTGGCGTTGCCGCCAAACAGCAGAATCTCTTGCCCGTTATCCATCGTTAGTACCTCCCGCGCCTTGTTTAGATTCGCGCCGTTTGCGCACCCATCCTGCCTTAATCGTTTGATAACTTCGGGCAATTGCCAGCGATTCGGGGGGCACATCGTCGGTGATGGGGCTACCTGCAGCGATGTATGCGCCGTCGCCGATGGTGAGGGGGGCGATGAGCGTTGCATGTGACCCCACGAACACGCCGTCGCCAATCACCGTGCGGTGCTTGCGCTCGCCGTCGTAGTTGCATGTGATCGTGCCCGCGCCGATGTTTGTGCCCTTGCCCACCGTCGCGTCGCCCAAGTAGGTCAGGTGCAGCACCTTCGTGCCCTCGCCCACTTCCACATTCTTAATTTCCACAAAATCGCCCACGCGCACGCCCGTGTGCAGCACCGTTCCGGGGCGAATGTGCGCAAAGGGACCCACCG
>JARJMV020000206.1 GCA_029335935.2 bacterium | reverse complement strand
GGATGGTCAAGAACCGCTCGTGAGGTTCCAGCTCCAGCAGGGCTTGGCACGCCTCGATATCGAAGAGGATGTTGTCGCTGGAGAGCATCACGCCTTTGGGGAAGCCTGTCGTGCCTGAGGTGTAGATGAACACCACAGGGTCGTGTTCCGAGACGGGCGGGGTGGGCAGCGGGTCGCCGTGCGGTTGCATCAGGCTATCGAACGGGCGCACGCCGTCGGGCAGGTCGCCCTCCGCGCCGACCAGTATCACGGTGTGCATCGTGGGGATGTCAGGACGCGCGTGCAGCACGGTCTCCAGCGTCATGGGGAAGGTAATCGCGGCTTTGACGCCGGCGTCGTTCCAGATGTAGGCGATTTCGGGGGCTTTGAGCAGCGGGTTCACGGGCACGGCGATCGCGCCCAGCCTGCCCAGCGCGTGATAGGCAATCACAAACTGCGGCAGGTTGGGCAACATAATCCCCACGCGGTCACCTGCCTGAACGCCCAACTCATCGCGCAGTCCCCGTGCGAAGGCGTTCACCGCGCCCCACAGCTGCGCGTAGGAGATAGATTGCTCCCGAAAAATCAGCGCGGGCAGGTCGGGGTGCGCCGACGCCCCACGCTCAATCACTTGATACAATAACATCGTACTTGCCTCCTTCGGGCGCAAAGTTCCACGCGCAGGCGCGAATCCCTGCTACAGGCGTGTCCACAGACACTTGAGGTACAAGCTCTCTGGGAACTGCAGCAGGTAGGGGTGGTCGGGCGCTTGGAAGGTGACCTCTTCCAAGAACAACGGTCGCTCACGGTCGGTGGCGGCTAAGCGCACGGCTTCAATCATCTCCTGCAGGCTCAGCTGATAAGCGCAGCTGCAGATGACCATGCGCCCACCTTCCGCGAGCAAGGGCAACGCGTGATAGACCAGTTTCCACACTGCCCAGCGCAGCGAGTCTTTCTGATTGTAGCGTTTGGCGATAGCGGGCGGATCCATCACAATCCAGTCGAATTGTGCGCCCTGTTCGGCGGCTTGGGGGAGCCAGTCGAAGGCGTTATCGACAATCCAGTGGGCTTCCAAGCCGTTGCGTCGGGCGTGTACTTGCGCCAGGTCGATCGCGTCGGGCAGGATATCGACGCCGACGGCGTGTGCGCCCTCGCGCGCTGCATACAGCGCGAAGCCGCCCGTGTAGCAGAACAGGTCCAGCACGCGCTCGCCGGGGCGCACGCGCTGCGCCAATCGCCGACGGTTCTCCCGCTGATCCAAGTAGTAGCCCGTCTTGCGCCCGGCGTCAGTGGGCACAAGGAAGGTCAGCCCGCTCTCTTCGATTTCGATGAGCTCGGGAACCTCGCCCTACAGCACGCCCGCGAACGGCTCCAACCCCTCCTCGGCGCGCCCTGCCATATCGCTGCGTTCGATAATCCCCTTCGGCTCCAGTTGCTCTATCAGCGCAGGCAGCCATAGGCCTTTGAGCCGTTCCATCCCCAGCGAGCGCACCTGCACCACCAAGTAATCGGCGTACTGGTCGACGATGAGCCCCGACAGCCCGTCCGATTCGCTGAACAGGAGTCGCATGGCGTTCGTGTCGCGCACGACGCGCTCACGCGAGCGCAGGGCGCGTGTCAACCGCGCCTCAAAAAACGCTTGGTCAATCGGTTCGTCCTGCGTGGTGAGCAGGCGCACGGGGAAGCGGCTTTGGGGGTTGTAGGTTCCCACACCGAGCGGCTCGCCGCGAAAGTTGAGTACGCGCACCAGTGCGCCAGGCGTCGGCGCGCCCTGTACCTCCGAAATTTCGCCGCGTTGTACCCACGGATAGCCATGTTGCAACTTCTTCTCGCGACCTCCAACGATTCTGACACTGCCTTCAATCATAGGAATCGACCTCACTTATCTTTTAGTTTCGATGAACATACCCATTCCAATGCTCTGGGTCGAACGGCTGCACGCTTATTTCGGAGGCTTCGAGCAGATGCAGCACAATCTGTCGCACCAGTCGCAATCGTTCTGAAGTGTCTTGCAGTTCCAATAGATACTGACGCATGGGCGTCTCCAGTTGGAGCGTGCCCGCGATGGCGAACGAGAGCGCGGTGGGGTCTTTGGGCAGTTGGATATCGTCCACGCGCACGCGACCGATTTCGAGAGTGCGGCGCAGCAGGGCGCGGAACACCTCGGCAGTCTGCTCGGCAAGCTCGCGCTCTTGCTCCGCCGAGAAGGGCTGGTGGTCGCGCCAGAGGCGCACATGCGCTTTGAGATAGGGCGACTCGTTGCGTATCAAGCGGATAATCTGGAACCGCTCCTCGCCAATCGCCAGCAGGTGGAACCGCCCGTCGGACTGGCGACGCAGGCGTCCAATCCGCGCCATCGTGCCTATCTCATGCGGCTCAACATCCGCATCGCCCACTTCGCGCCCCTCGCGAATCAGCGCCACGCCAAACGGCGAGTCATGCTCCAGACAATACATCACCAACTCCCGATAGCGTGGCTCAAACACATGCAGCGGTAGCGCTGTGTGTGGAAACAGTACCGTCTCCAACGGGAACAGCGGTATCGTCCAAATCGAATCGCTCACTGGCGTATTGTACCCGACAGGTGGAGTGGGTACAATTGGGCGGTATGCGCCTCAATTTGCCGAAGGTGAGCCTGAGTCATCTGAATCATCTGCTCACGCCGTTGGGGATTTGGCAGCACACGCGCTATGCCGAGCCGTGGGTGGAGCATGGGTTCTCCATCGATGACCAGGCGCGCGGGCTAATTGTGGGCGCGTGGCTCCACCAGCTCGCCGCCAAGCCGCCTGAATGGCTCAGCCTGCCCGACGCCGAGTTCCCTGCACGGCTGATTGAGATATGCCTGCAATATATCGAGCAGGCGCAGCTGGAGAGCGGACGGTTCCACAACTTCCGCAGCGCGGAGGGCGAATGGCTCGATGAGGTGGGCAGCGACGATTCGCACGGGCGCACCGTGTGGGCGTTGTGGACGCTGCTGCAGGCGTTGCCGACCTCCGAGTGGACAGCGCGCGCGCGCCGAGTGCTGGAGCATGCCCTGCCACACGCGCGCGCCATTCGGTCGCCTCGCGCACTCGCATTCATGGCGCTCGCCGATGAGAACCACGCCCGTCTGATCCAGTTCGGACACGCGCTGACCGACCTCTACGAAGCCACCCGCGCACCCGACTGGCGCTGGTTTGAGAACTATCTCACCTACGAGAACCCCCGACTGCCCCAAGCGCTGCTGCTGTGTGGCGTGCGCACCCGCACCCCGCAGTGGGTCAAGTATGCCCGCGAAGCGTTCGAGTTCTTGGCGCAGGCGACCTTCGCAGAAACAGGCTACTTCAGTCCCGTCGGCACGGAAGGCTGGTATGTACGCGGCAGAACCCGCGCCGTGTTCGACCAGCAGCCCGTGTGCGCCGGCGCAACAGTGGAAGCGTTCCTCGATGCATGGCAAGCGTTGGATCGATACAAACCCTTCCTGCAGCACGCCGCACGCGCCTTGATGTGGTATCACGGCGACAACATCCACCAGATTGCCCTCTACGACTCCGAAACAGGCGTGGTCTATGATGGGCTGAACGCGCTGGGAGTGAACCTCAATCGCGGCGCGGAGTCGATTCTGAGCTATTTGCTGGCGCGGATCAAGTGGGAGCTGTATACGCGCTGAGGTCGCTTGGGGTACAATAGAGTTATGCGTACTGCTCTTTCACTTGCTGGTCTGGGGATGCTCGCCTTGGTGGTGTTCGCGTTCTATGTGGCGCCGCCAGCGCAAGACTTCCGAGACCCTGGTTCTGCACGGATTATCTTTTTCCATGTGCCTGCTGCGATTGTTTGCACGCTCTGCTTTTTGGCGGGCGGCTTTTTCGGCTGGCGATACCTGCGTAGGCGCGACCCGTTAGACGATGCGCGCGCCGCCGCCGCGAACGAGGTGGGCGCGCTGCTGGGCGTGGTCGCGCTGCTGACGGGCATGGTGTTCGCCGCGATGCAGTGGGGCAAGCCGTGGCACTGGGATCCGCGCCAAACGAGCTTTCTACTGCAGCTGATGATTTACGCCGCCTACTTCGCCCTGCGCAGCTCGGTAGAAGACGACCGTCGCCGCGCCGCCGTCAGCTCGGGCTACACCCTGTTCGCTGCGCTGACCGTGCCGCTGCTGGTGTACATCTTACCGCGCCTGCCCCTCTTCAAAGAGGTCTCGCTCCACCCCAGCAACGTGATGGCAAGCAAGCAGGGGCTGGACATACCGCACCGCATCGGCGTCTACCTGGGCTTCGCAACCTACGGGCTGCTTGCGTTCGGACTGTACCGCATGCGCCTGACCATCTCTCAACTGGAGGCGAGATTACATGAACTGGCAAACCGCTCTGAGCATCAGCATACTCATCGTGTGGGCTGGAATCTGCGCGTATCTGCTGTGGCTCCAAACGCGGATCGCGAAACTCCAGAGACGCCTGCAGGAGCTTGAAACGCCTGAGCGAAACTAAGCAGCATGCCGCGCTATGAGGGCATGACCGCGCTCGTCATGCTGGGGCTTGCGCTGATTGTTATCGGCGGGCTGGTCGCGGCGACCTGCACGCTGGGCGGTATCGCTAACTTCGCACGCTGGGGCGACTCGTCGCTGATGTTCGTCGCCACGCTGGGCTATATCACGCTCGTCGCAGGAATGCTGATTGTCGGCGGAGTCTCCATCTACGGGCTGTGGAAACACCGCAAACGCTTCGAAGGTCCCCAGCGCACTATCGAAAACGCCTACATCATCGCTTGCACGGCTGTCAACAAACAAACGGGCGAAACCGTCTACTACTGGCACAACTACCCCGACCCGCTTGCCTACTATGTGCGCCTGCAAGAGCCGAATGGCAAGCAAAACGAATACGAAACCGCACGCGAAGTGTTTGAGACGATTGCCGAAGGCTTGCGCGGCGAGGCTGTCTGTCAGGGACAGTGGCTGTGCAGTTTCCAGGTCTATCGGGGCGAGGGAACTCATGACAGAAAAGCCTCGTAATCATGCACGGTATGCCAACACAGATTTACCATATAACCCATATCGGGAATTTGGAGTCGATTATCAAGGCGAGTCGTCTCTACAGCGACGCTGCCGCGTCTGCTTGCAATCCGCGCAGTATCGCGTACCTCGATCTCAAACGGAAGCGCAAAGAAAAGACTGTCCCCGTACCGCCGAACGGCTGCGTTGCGGACTATGTGCCGTTCTACTTCGCGCCGCGTTCGCCTATGCTGTATGCAATTCACAAGGGTTGTGTTCGCAGCGGGCTTTCGCAGACTGAGATTATCTACTTGGTGACCTCTGTTGAGACCATCGTACGGGCTGGGAAACCGTTTGTGTTCACTGATTGCCACCCGCTGAGTTACTGCCGCTTCTCCAACAACCTGCAAGATTTGAACCAGTTTGTGGATTGGCAAGTGATGCGCTCTGAGTACTGGCACGATAATCCCCAGCACCCGAACCGCAAGAGCCGTCGTCAAGCAGAGTTTCTGGTCCATCAGGCGGTGGAGTGGTCGCTCATCGAGCGGATTGGCGTATACGATCAGGGGAGGCTGCAGCAGGTGCAACAGATTCTACAAAGCGCATCGCATCGACCGCTGGTGTCGGTACGGCGCGATTGGTACTACTAATCGAGGTATGATTCTGGCATGGAGGCGAGGCGAGTGATACGGCTCAAACAGGGCGACCTGTTCCAGTCCGACGCGGAAGCGTGGGTGAACACGGTCAATACGCAGGGCGTGATGGGCAAGGGGTTAGCCTACGAGTTCAAGAAACGCTTTCCCCAAAACCATCGGTTCTACGAGGAGGCGTGTAAGAACGGGCAGATGCGTATTGGCAAAGTGCTGGTGTTCCCCACGGAGCAGCTGACCCCGCAATATATCTTCAACTTCCCGACCAAACAGCACTGGCGGAGCAAGTCCAAACTGGAGTATATCCGCGATGGACTGCAGGATTTGGCGCAGGCGGTTCGGCAGTACGGCGTGCGCTCCATCGCGATACCGCCGTTGGGGTGCGGTCAGGGCGGATTGCGCTGGGATGAGGTGCGTGCGCTTATCGAGGAGACCTTCGCGCAGATGCCCGATGTGGAGGTGCAGCTCTACGAGCCGTCCGCGCCGACGGTGGAGCCTATCTACGCAGGGCTGCTGCGCTTGGTGGACGCCTACAGCGAAATCAGCCCCGCGCTAACCGAGCAGGAACTGAAGCTGCTCTCGGAGTTGTGGCTGATACAGGTGGGCGACATCGCCCCCAACGACCCCAAAGGGCGTCCTCTCTCGCCCCACAAACTCACGCAAGACCTCATCCGCGCGCCGATGCTACGAAAGGACTTCTTCGGCAGGACGCCCGTGTATGGCGTCAACTCCGCCGACCTGCGCGACGCGGTGCAGCGCACCCTCAAGACGCAGGACGAGTGGAACCAGCGCGTTGAGCGCACGCTCGCCCTGCTCGACGGCTGCGATAGCCTTGCCGCACTGCAAGCAACTGTCAACGCGCTCAAAATCTATAGCGACCCCGTCCAGCGGAGATACTTTCCTGACGTGTGGAGGCATGTTGGGGAACAGTTGAAGTCCAACGACGGGTAAAATAGCTCTGATGGACAAAATCCCGCGCATTGTGGTCGCCAAGGTGGGCTTAGATGGGCACGATCGGGGCGCCAAAGTGGTCGCCCGCGCCCTGCGCGACGCTGGCTTCGAGGTCATCTACACCGGCCTGCGCCGCACCCCCGACGAGGTCGCCCAAATCGCTATCCAAGAGGACGCCGACATCGTGGCGATTAGCATCCTTTCAGGAGCGCACATGACGCTCGTGCCCAAAGTGATGGACGCCCTCAAACAGCGCAACGCCGACGATATCTTGGTGATAGCGGGCGGCACCATCCCCGACGACGACGCCGAAAAACTCAAGCAGATGGGGGTCAAAGGCGTCTACCCACCTGGCACGCTGATTGAGGACTTCGTGGCGGACATCCGACGCATGCTGGCGGAACGCGACGCGGCGATGAAACTGTCCTAACAGCACAGTAGGGGGAAAGAACGATGCGAGCGGCCAAGAAGTCTTGGGTCTTCTGGGTCGTGATGGGATCGTTCGCCGTCGCCATCGGCTGGAGGCTCTACGAAGGACAACGGCACTCGGTTCCTGCCGTCCCGACCCTCCTGCAGGCGGCGGCCGCGGCAGCGGAACAAGCCTCCCCGCTGAACCGATGCGCCCTGCTGGAACGCGCGGGACGCCACTGGCTGGAGCTGGGTCATAAAGAGCAGGCGCAACGCCTAATGCCCGCGCTGCTCAACGCCGCTACCGACCTAAACTGCCCATGTGAAGAGCGTGAGCAACGCCTACTCAACATCGCGATGTTGTGGCTGGAGCTGGACAACCCCGACGAGGCGAAACGAGCCGCCCAACAAGCGCTGGGCAAAACCACCGTGTTTCTGATGGATCGGGACGCCCTCGTGCGTTTCTTCCAAGCCCTCTTGCAGCGTATTTCGCCTGAGGAGGCGTACCGCTGGGTGGAGACGCTACCCTACGAAATCCCCGAACAGCGCCCTGAGCAACAGGATCTCCTGCGGCTTGCTTTGGGGCAAGCGGCGGCGGCTCAAGGTGCGCTCGATTTCGCTGAGCGCACACTGCGGACGGTAGCCCCCTTGCCCCAAGACTACGCAGAGATGGCGTACTGGTTCCGTCAGCACGGGCGCCAGGCGCGCGCCAACGCTCTGACGCGCGAGGCGATACGCCTTTACGAAGCACAACCCGACGCCTACACTGCCCTGAACTTGGCGCAGATCCTCCAGCGGATGGGGCGCACTGCCGAAGCAGAGCAAGTTATCCAGACCGCACTCCGACGCATTCGAGATTTAACCGACTCGTCGCTGCTGGAACTCGCGAAGATTGCCTACGAACTCAACCGCCCTGCACTGGCACGCACCCTGCTCCAACGGGCACTCGATGCGCCATCCCGACCGCGCGAACTGGAGTACCGCTTAGCCGACTACATCGAGCTGCTACAGCATACTGGCATGCTTGACGCAGCGACCAATTGTTTACGGCAGTCCCCTGAGCCGCTCGCCTACGCGCGTTTCCTGATTCGTCTGGGGCGGTTAGATGAGGCGGTGCAGGTCGCCCAAACTTCGACGCGCGCCCCTATCTTCCCCGAGCTGCTGGATGCGCTCCTGCAGGCAGGTCGCACTGAAGAAGCAGAGCGTTTGACCCTTCGCAGTCCTGCGCCCGAAACGGTGGCCCAGCAGTGGGCGCGCTATTATGCGCAGCAAGGCGATGTGGCAAAAGCAGTCGAGCAGATCCAGCGAGTGCCCGACCATAAGCGGACCTTCGTGCAGCAGGCGGTGCTGGAGGCGTTAGTAGAGGCTGGACACCTTTCCCAAGCGGAGCGGTTCGCCCAGCGAGTTGCGGAGGCGGAGCCTGACATTGGGTTCACTGACTTCGCCGCTCCGATTATCGCGCGGGGCTACCTCCAGCGCAAAGAGTCCGGCACGGTCTGGTGGCTTGCCCGTGCGCAGGAGACGCCCGACATCCGCGCGAAGATACTCTTGGATCTGGTAGACGCGCTACGCGCCCCGTAAGCGCGGAACCGGTCGCCACGGCTACAGCGTGTTCGCTTCAGGGCGGCTGCGGGGCGCGATGGTTCCGAGTGGTTTCGGTATAATCCTACCATGCGCCGTATGTTGAACGCGCCGCAGGTGCGCCGTCGCCCGAACCTGCCGCTCAAGCGGTGGATTACCCGCGCCGAGTTCGAGACCCTGCTCGCTTCGGGGGTGTTCGCCCCCGAAGAGCGCCTCGAGCTACTCGCTGGCGAACTGGTCAGGAGAGAACCTGTGGGACCCCAACACGCTGTGGCTGTGAGATTGGTGCAGATTGCTCTGGAGCGTGCGCTTCCTGAGGGCTACGATGTGCGCCCCCAACTTCCCCTTGCGTTGGGCGAGTACGACGAGCCGTTTCCCGACATCGCCGTTGTGGCGGGTAGCCCCCGCGACTACCTCGCCGAACACCCCACCACCGCCCTGCTCGTGGTGGAGGTCGCCGAAGCCTCCCTGCGCACCGACCGCGACATCAAGGCGAGCCTCTATGCCCACGCAGGCATCCCTGAGTATTGGATTGTGAACCTCAAGGAGCGTGTGGTGGAGGTGTATCGCGAGCCTGTGTCGGACGACAAGGCGATTTATGGGGCGTCGTATCGGCGTAGGCAGGTGTTGAGGGCGGGCGAGGTGGTGGATTTGGTGTGT
>JARJMV020000013.1 GCA_029335935.2 bacterium | reverse complement strand
GTGTAGGCAATCGCGCCGCCGCGCGCGATGAGGTCGCGCTCGGTCAGCGTCTTGGGGTCGAAGGTGGGCACGGTGAAGCCCTGCGCCTCACGCGGGTCGCCCCCCACCAGATAGCCCTTGCCTTCCGGGTTGTCGGGAGTGCTGTTGAGCAGCAGCAGGCGGTCCGCGCCGGGGCCTGCGCCCATCTTAATCTTGAGCCGCGCGCCCGGCTGCGAGAAAATCACCGCCACATCCTCCACATAGCTGGAGAGCGGCACATCTTTGGGCGTGGTAATCAGCCCGAACATGCGCGGGCGAGCGTTCGTGTCGCCGTCATACAGCTCGATGGTGGTCAGCGGCGCAAGCGTCTGCGGGTCTATCAGGTCGTAGATGGCGGTCGCCACGCAGCGAAACACGATTATCGGCGTCTCCTTCTCGCCGACCGTCATCAGAATCTCGATAGGGTAGTTCTCCGCGCCTTGAATGCCTTGGTCGGGGGCATACTCGATCGCGCCCGTGTCGGGATTGAGCTTGTAGGCGTTGATTTCGAAGGTGCGTCGGAAGTTGTAGGCGGTTATAGGGGGGATACCGACGAAGTTGAAGTATGCCTGCTCGCGTGGGTCGGACGCGCTGTCGTCCACAATCTGGAACATGTTGCCGCGCACGCCCATCAAGTTCTTCATCCAGTGGCGCACCACCACGATGGAGCCATTTATCGGCGTGTTGGCGTAGAAGCTGCGGTTCGGGTCAAACAGATACACATGCCCATAGAGCCTGCCGAACCCGCCCTGCAAGCGGATGCGCAGCCAATCCGACGGCTTCTCGATGGGGAAACGCAACGCGAAGTCGCCACGCTGGTTCGGGTCGTTGAACACATGGTCGAGCTGGCAGGCAATCGTGCGGGTCTGCATCGCCAAGTTCGCGATGTTGCAGTTCTCAAAGGTGTCGAACGGGGTATCGACCAGCGGGCGCGAGTCTTCGATGGTGGCGAAAGTGACGCCCCACGCGCCAGCGAGCGTCGCGGCTTCGGCGTCGAAGGCGGGTCTGCCCGGAATATAGGTGCGCCAGTAGCGTCCTTGCACGGCGTTGATGCCGTCGGCGAAGATTTTGTCGGGTGTCGTGCCCAGCACGGGGGCAATCCGCTCGGCGTGTTCGCGCATCACGCGCCCGATGTCGGTGAAGTAGCGCTGGATGTCCTCGCGCATGTCGTAGAACCAGCCCTTGTAGAACACGCCCACGCCTGTGGAGCGCGTTGCCAAGTCCAACCCGACGAACAGGTAGATGTCCTGCTTTGCCTGTTTGCGCCCGCCGAGGCGCTCGAACACATTCGGTCGGCTCCAGTCGGGCAGGCGTCTCTCGATGAACTGGCGCACGCCCTCCAACGCTTGGAAGTGCCCGCTCAGCGCGACGAACATCACGCTGCGTTTCGGCGGGTGCTGTTGGAACAGGCGCGCGAGCTCCAGCAGCGCGGCGATGCCTGCGGCGTTCTCCGCGCCCGGCGCTAAACTCGGCGCGATGGAGATGGAATCGTAGTACGCCGTGACGACGATCCACTGCTGGCTTAGCTCAGGGTCGCTGCCTGGGATGACGCCGATGATGTTGTACGCCTCGCGCTTTTGCCAGGGCATGCGGGCGCGCACGCGGACTTGCAGGTCGGGTTGGGTTTCGGCAAGCGCAATCAGTCGCGCGGCGTGGGTGCGCGGGAGCCAGAATCGCGGCACATCGAGCGGGATGCCGATGAACTTCGCCTCCGCCTCGCCGCGCTGGGTACTCTCTGGCTCGATAAACACAATCGCGCGTGCGCCCAGTCGCGCGGCGTTGAGCCAGTTCGTGCCGCAGTTGAAGTCCATCAGCACGATGCTGCCTTCCACAGGCTTGCCGCGAAAGCGGAGGAGTTGCCCGTCGCCCACATAGATAAGATTGCCCTGCACGCCGTCGGGCGGCAGATGCGAGGTGCGCACCTGATTGGGCCACAATGGATAGATGCGGATTGCGTCTGTACCGTCGGCGTCCCGCCGACGACCCCTTGCGATCTCCAAACTTGCCCCCTCATCCACAGGAACCGTGATGGGGAACGGCTCGCGCTGCACATTTTGCAGTCCCATCGCGCGGAACTGTTGCTCGATGTAGTCGGCGGCGCGGTCAGCGCCGGGGTAGCCCGCCACGCGCGAGCCTTGCGCGGCCATCCAGCGCACCGTTTCGGCAAGGCGCGCCTCCGAGATGCTATTTGACAGTGTTCGGTAGCGCGCCTGCACCTTCTCAACATCCAGTTTCTGTTGACCCCAAGTGAGGGCGCACAGCGTGCCAAGTAGCCCAATCCAAACCGCGCGAGTGGTCATATCGAGAGCCTATGTTCGGCGCGAGTGGAAAGATTCCTGCAGGTGTTGCCAGACTGCCTGCGCCAAGTAGCCTCTCCACTTGCCCTGACTGGGATTGTAGGTACGCCCAGCGTCGGCGGCACACCGCCACGCTTCGCCCAGACACTCCGCGCGCCACTCGTCGGGGTGATAGCGCGATGGGGTAGGTTCTTTATGTGCAGCGCAATCTTCTGCTGTACAGACAGTCTACTTCGTTTAGCGGTAATATCGTAGCTGTTTGAGCTCGGCGTAGTTATACCACCGCACATCCCCAAAGAGTGTCAATCCGAGCACGCGCCCTTTTCTATGAAACTCTGACCTTTCCTCACCCGTTCTGTGTCGGTACCGATCGTGATAAACGCACACTATGATTGGAAAGTTCGGGTCGTCCGCAAGAATTTCGCCTATAGGACGATACCGCTCGTGAGTGTCCGAATCTTGATTGAGCGCATCCACTTCCCTGTCACTTAGTGCCAGAAACATATAGGATGAGGCATAGCGCTCACGAGTGGAACTATAGTAGGGGTCGCACCAACGGGAAGGGCAAAACCAAACAGTACGCGGTAGTTGGAGCCGCTGCGTCCACAGCCCATCTGGTAATCCTAAGCGGTGCGACGGCAAGGGTAAGCCGCCCTGTAGCGGGTCCATGGCATCCCAATCCTGCCGATAAGTCTGCAGAGCCAGTCCAATCTGGCGCAGGTTGCTCATACAGCGCGATTGACGCGCACGCTCTCGCATAGGCGCGGTCAAGGCAAAAACTAACGAGGACAACAGTACTATTATCGCCAGAACAGTTAGAGCTTCCGTGAGAGTAAAGCCCCTATTTCTCGTAAGCACGGCTGTGATACCCCCCTTGCCGAAGCTGTCGCTTTACCTCCTGAGGCGTGAGTTGCACAGAACGCGCCTCAGAACAGCAGCTGCTTGTCGCAGGAGCCTTGTTAGGCAAAGCAGAGCCAACTGTTTTGGAGACGCGCTCCTGTAGTCGGTACAACGTTGCCCGAACCACAGGGTCGCGCGTCAGTAGAAAGATACTGCCAAGCAGGGCGCAAATGATTATGCCTATCTGAACCCATCTCGAACGCATCTGTGATCCCCTTCAGATACAACTATTACCCATACAGGTACCTCCGGGTCGTCGATGCATCAAACGACATTCCTTCCGATAGCCAGAGCACGGTAAAGGTTCACACACATATCTATCACACTCCCAAGCACAGCATCCCGAATCCCCTGTAGTGCAACGATCAACCGTGTCGAGGAAGCGCGGGGTACAACCTGGATTCGCCCCCAAACAGTCGTTTGAAGGGTCGGTACATGGAGTGCCGCAACTGTATCCACTAAGTAGTATGCTAGAATCACACACGCAAAGAACACTAATATCCTTCGTCACATCTACGTATTCACCTACGAACCGCACGTTTATACCCCTAATTACACAGTAAATCCCCTAAA
>JARJMV020000327.1 GCA_029335935.2 bacterium | reverse complement strand
AGCACACACCCTGTGGCTTGGACATTCTTGTCTAAGCACACACCCTGTGGCTTGGACATTCTTGTCCAAGCAAGGCTCTTCGGCGGGGACGCCGACGCTACGCTTTGCACGGACAGGAATGTCCGTGCTACAGGGGCTGGGACTGTCCAAGCGCCATTCGTCGGCGGGGACGCCGACGCTACGGGGGGGTTGGGTACGCTGCGTAGCGTCAGCGTCTCGCTGACGAAAATACGCCGACGCGACGCTTTTTACAGGTTCCCGCGCATCGCCTGCTCGCGCTCGATTGCTTCGAACAGCGCTTTGAAGTTGCCCTTGCCGAACCCACGCGAGCCGTGACGCTCAATCACCTCGAAAAACAGCGTGGGACGGTCTTGAACGGTTTTCGTGAAGGTCTGCAGCAGGTAGCCCTCCTCGTCGCGATCTACCAGTATTCCCAGTTCAGCGATTGTGCGCAGGTCTTCCTCAATCGCGCCCACGCGGTCGGGAACCTCCTCATAGTAGGTTTGGGGAACATAGATAAACTGCATCCCGCGTGCTTTCAGGTGGCGCACTGTGCTAATGATGTCGTTTGACTGCAGCGCGATGTGTTGCACGCCTGGCCCTGCGTTGTATTCTAGGTACTCCTCGATTTGCGATTTGCGTCGCCCTTCAGCAGGCTCGTTGATGGGGAGTTTTATCTTCCCGCGCCCGTCCTGAACCACTTTAGACATCAGTGCGGAATACTCGGTGCTGATGTCGTCGTCCGAGAAGTGCACCAGTAGGTCAAATCCCATAATCTCGCGGTAGAAGTCGACCCAGTGGTTCATCTTCCCCAGCTCCACATTTCCCACGATGTGGTCGATTTCTGTCACGCCAATCGGTTCGCCGGGGATGAACATCTCTTGGAAGCCGGGCATGAAGGTTCCCTTGTAGCGGTCGCGGTTCACAAACGAGTGCAGCACATCGCCGTAGGTATGGATGGCGGCGAGGTGGACTTCGCCGTCGTCGTCTTTGAGGACGGTCGGCTCCATCGCGCCGTGTGCGCCGCGGCGCACCGCTTCGCTGTAGGCGCGTTCCACATCGTCTACTTCGAAGGCGATGTCGCGCACACCGTCGCCGTGCTGGACCAGCCACTGCGCCAGCGGATGGTCTTGCTTGTAGGGGGCAGTCAGCACGAAGCGGATTTCCTGCTGTTGCAGCACATAACTCGCTTCCTGTCGGTTGCCCGTCTCCAGTCCGGAGTAGGCGACCACATCGAATCCGAACAGCGTGCGGTAGTAGTAAGCCGCCTGCTTGGCGTTGCTCACGAAGAAGCGCACATGGTCGATGCGCCGAATCGGCATAATGTCTCTCATAGTTTTAACCTCCTTCGTTGCAGGTGTGGGTAGTATACCCAAGAGCGAGGTACAATCGGCGCGTTGGTGAAACAGTTAGGTCAGCGGTTGGAGCGTGCGTGGTTGGCATCGCCTGCGTGGTGGTTGCGTGGGCTGGCGTCGTTGTATGCATTGGGCTGGCGCACCTACGCAGGCGTCTATCGGTGGGGGCTGAGGCGGCGGGTGGCGTTGCCTATCCCTGTGATTGGTGTCGGCTCGCTGTGGGCAGGCGGCGTAGGGAAGACGCCTGTCACGATTGCGATCGCACGCCAGCTTGCCGAGTGGGGCGCGCAGGTGACGGTGCTAACGCACGGCTACGGCGGCAGCCGCTACCGACAGACGACGCTCATCGAGCCACGCGAGTATCCCGACCCTGCGCAGGTGGGCGACGAAGCCGCCGAGCTGCGGCTCGCGCTGCCCGATGTGCCCATCGCGGTCGGCAAGCGGCGCGTGCCGACGGCAATCGCCGCCATCGAACGCTGGTCGCCCGAAATGCTGGTGGTGGACGACGGGTTCCAGCACCTGCCGTTGGCGCGCACGCTGGATTTGGTGTTGCTGCCTGCCGAGACGCCGCTGGGCAACGGCTACTGCTTGCCTGCGGGCCCCCTACGCGAACCGCCGTCGGGGTTAACACGCGCGTCAGGCATCGTATTGGTGAGCTACCCGTCGCGCCCACCGCTGCCTCAGCCGCCGATGCTGGAGCGCGTGGGCATCCCCATCTACACCGCCTCGGTTGCGCCCGTCGCGCTGCTCGAACTTGCAACGGGCAATCGCTTGCCATTAGGCGCACTCATGGGGCGTCCACTCACCCTACTCTGTGGCGTCGCCCGACCAGAACGATTTCTGGAGACGACGCAGTCGTTGGGCTACACGGTTGAGAGCGTCCACGCCTTCGCCGACCATCACGCCTACACTCCCGACGAACTGCGCTTCACCGCGAGCAAAACAATACTCACGACCGCCAAAGACGCAGTGAAACTGCGCACACGCCTGCCACACGCCGTCGACGCCTACGCCCTGCTCGTCGAAGCTCATCTGGACAACGCACTGCAGCAACGCCTGCACCAGATTCTTACAGGAACCACGCCCGAACGCCGAAAATTATAACCGTATGACGCTGATTACCTTGGACGATGTGCGCAATAACGAGACAGTACGCACCTACATTCAGATGGCGAACCAGATGCTCTACGCGATGGGCTACACCGAGCATGGACTGCGACATTCGGGGCTGGTCGCCAACAATACGCGGCGTTTGTGTCTGAAGCTGGGCTATACCGAGCGTCAAGCGGAGCTTGCCGCCATCGCAGGCTTTATTCACGATATCGGCAATGTGGTCAATCGCGACCACCACGCGCAAACGGGTGCGGTGATTGCGTTCCAGCTGCTGACGCAGATGGGCATGCCACCTGATGAGATCGCGATTATCATTAGCGCGATTGGCAACCACGAGGAGACGACGGGGTTCCCTGTCAACTACGCCGCGTCCACGCTTATCCTCGCCGATAAATCGGATGTGCATTTCTCGCGCGTGCAAAACCCCAATCAAGGCGAGTTCGACATTCACGACCGCGTGAACTTCGCCACGCAGCGCTCACGCCTGCGTGTGATGCCCAAAGAGCGGCTCATCGAGCTGAACTTGGAGATCGATACCAGCGTCGCGAGCTTGATGGAGTACTTCGAGATATTTTTGGATCGGATGGTGATGTGTCGCCGCGCGGCGGAAGCGTT